>JALYZF010000126.1 GCA_030948995.1 Acidobacteriota bacterium | reverse complement strand
CAATCGTTAATGAGCAAGGCGAAGCGGTCGAATTATTTTGCGGCGATTGGAGAGCGGCGCACGAACGGGCTTGCGAGTTTTATGCTTCTAACCACACGATTAAAATTACGGAAAAGCGCGATTTGGTAATTGCTTCGTGCGGCGGACATCCCTTTGATATAAATATGATTCAAGCGCACAAAGCATTATATACGGCTTCGTACGCCTGCAATAAAGGCGGAACAATCGTCCTTGTAGCAGAATGCGCCGACGGTTTGGGCAGACCGGATTTTCTCAAATGGTTTGAAGCGGAAACGAGCGACGGATTAGCCGAGAAACTTTGCGCGAGTTATCAAGTCAACGGGCAAACGGCTTGGAATTTATTACGCATTGCCGAGAATTTTAACGTCCGAATCATAACTTCATTAACCGAAAACGAAACGCGCCCGATGCGTCTTCAAAAGGCGCGTTCTTTAGAAGAAATTTTATCGGGAATCGGCGGAAACACGAAAGGTTATATTCTGCCTTTCGGCGCGAAGTTTTTAGTTAAAAGCTAAAATTTCTAATATTCATTTTCCTGCCTTGTTTTCTACTGAAAATGCTAGAAGTAAGTAATTTCTCGATTTGTTTCTTTCCTTTTACTAAGGAGTAGTTGACCGTTTTTGTTTGTCCATTCGGAAACTGTTTCTTTAGTCCAATTCCCGTGTGTATCTCGCTCGTAAACATAAACCTGTTTTTCGAGAATTTTCTCTTCCGAATTGTATTCTATTTCAGTAACATTTCCTTTTCCGTTAGTTGTGGTTACGAACCGGGACGAAATTTTACTGTTTTTATCTAAATCTATTATTTCTTCTTTTTGCTGATTTTCACTTTTGCTTAAAGATTGCGAGTTTCTGCCAACAAATTCTCCTTTGGAATTATAAAAGTCTGTTGTTTCATCGTTGCCGATTCTAGATTTGTGAGCGATTCTGACTATGCTGCCCTTATTGTCAAGTTCAATATCGCCTGTTTCAAGTCCTTTATCATCGTAAGTCCATTGAAAACTATGGTCGAATTTATCTTCCTCGCCGTAATAATCATTCATCTCCTTTTGATTGCCGTTTTCGTCATAAGAAAAAGTTCGTCTCCGGCTTAGTTCGCCGTTTGCCTTTGTCTCAATTTCTTCAATCTTTTGACCGGAAGAATCAAATCGGCAAATTATTTTATATTGAAATTTACCTTCATCATCATAAACCTCTGATTTTTCGAGAAAGCCATCTCGATTGAAAACCATCAAGCCCGGCATCCAACCGCCGCCAAATTCTTTTTCTCCATCCAAATTCATTATTAACTTTCTTGAAAAACGGACTTCGTGAACTGGTCCTGATAGCTCACGCTCTTCAACATCAGTTTTTCTCTTTCCCATTTGACCGAAAGCAGAAATTTCAAACGAAAGAACGGCAAGCAAGATGACAATTAGTATCTTTATGTAATCAATCATAAATAGCTTTCCAATAAATTTTATTTACCTTTCTTTAAGTCGAAAGTTCGCGCAATCGAATCGGTCTGGTTGCGGATTGATTTTAGTTTATCGCCGACGCCGACGAAGCGCAGAATGTAAACGGTCGTGTCATTCGCTTTTAGAAAATAAAATCTGCCGCTCATATTGCGTCCGGCGCGGACGAATTCGTAGTTAAAAACTTTGCCGTCCAAAGTGCCGTTGAAGGTTTCTTCTTTGCCGGCAACGTAGCCGGGCAGAAATTGGAGTTTTTGTTCTTCGTCGCGGATTAGGTCGGCGAGCGTCGTGCCGGATTTCAAGGTTTGCTTGCGGATTTCGAGATGCCCGTTTTGCCGCTCCTCATAGACGTATTCGACATTCGGGCTAATCGCCGAAGGCTTGACAATAATTTTCCAATTCGCCTGCGGCAAATCAAACGTATATTCGGCGTTGGCGTCCGCAAAAGTTGTGCTTTGAGCAAAAGTTGAAGCCGACAGCAGCAAAACGGCAGAAAATAAAAAAGCGAGCTTTCTGGTTTTCATTTCGGTATTACCTTCTTTTTCAGAATCGGGAATCTGTATTTTAACTTGTTTTCGGGAAAATTACGACTTTTTTGATGCGCGTCGTCAGTGGTGAGTTGTGAGTGAAAGACTAATTCCTTAACTAACCACTTACCACTCGCCACTATTTATCTCGTCTTTTCCCCGTTTCTTTGCGTCTAAGAAAACAGACAATCTTTGGACATTTCCGAAGCAATCATAAATTTTCGAGGTAAATAAAATGAAAAAACAGTTTTCAGCCGTTTATAAATTCACCGTTTTTCTAATGCTGTCGGCGTTGCTGACGCCGATTTTCACCGTTGGCGCAAATGCTCAAGCGATGCAGAAAACGAGCGCGAAACCTTTGACCGAAGACCAGAAAATCCTGCACGTTTTGAATCGTCTCGGTTTTGGCGCGCGTTCCGGCGACATCGAGCGCGTTCGGGCAATGGGCTTGAATAAATATATCGAACAGCAGTTAAATCCCGCTTCGATTGACGATTCAGTTGCTGATGCAAAAGTTAAAAACTTGGACGTTTTGAAAATGTCGAACGAAGAACTTTTCGCCAAATATCCGAACGGTCAAGCCGTTCTGCGAATGATTGCCCAGCGCGAAGGATTAAACAAAGGCGATGTAGCGCAGCTTAGAAAGAAAAATCAAGTCAAAGGCGCTGACGAAAACGCGATGCAGAATGACGGCGCAATGGTGAAAGAAGACGGTGCGGCGATGACGAAACCGGACGCGGCGAAATCTGCGGTTGACCCGAATGACCCGAAATTGAGCGACGCCGACCGCGCGCGAATCCAAAAAGAAGTCGCCGATATTTACCGCGAAAACAATCTCGGTCGCCCGCAGCAAATCAGTCAGCAATTAAGCGCCTCGCGCATTATGCGCGCTGTTTATTCGGAACGACAGCTAAACGAGCAGATGGTTGATTTCTGGACGAATCATTTTAATGTTTACTCAGGGAAAGCAGCAACACGCTGGTTTCTGCCCGAATATGACCGTGATGTTATTCGCCCGAACGCGATGGGAAATTTCAAAGATTTACTGCTGGCGACGGCGAAAAGTCCGGCGATGCTTTTTTATCTAGACAATTTTCAATCAATTTCGCCAAAGGCGCAGACGAACAATAATCGCGCGGGCGGTCAAAGATTGCAGCAAATGATGAGAAACGGAAATCTCAATCCGCAAATGCGCCAGCGCATCAAAGACCGTTACGGCGTCAATGATGCACAGCTCGACGAGCGTATGAAACAAATGCGCGCTAATCCGCAAGCAAATCAAAACAAGCAGAAGAAACAACAGCGCGGTATCAACGAAAACTACGCGCGCGAAATAATGGAGCTTCACACATTGGGCGTTGACGGCGGCTACACCCTTAAAGACATACAGGAAATCGCGCGCTGTTTTACCGGCTGGACGATTTTCGACCCGCGCGGCTATCGCAAATTTCAAGGCAATGACGACGCGGACAACAAGCGCATTGACCGTCTTTCGCGTCTGGCAGGCGTTCCAGACGGTTTGGAATCGGGCGCGTTTTATTTCAACGAGCGCTTTCACGACGGCGGCGAGAAAATCGTTTTAGGACAGAAAATCAACGAAGGCGGAATGAAAGACGGTTTGAAAGTTATTGATATTCTCGTCAATCATCCTTCGACGGCGAAATTTATCGCGCGCAAACTCGCCGTTAAGTTCGTTTCCGACAATCCGAGCGACGCGCTTGTTCAAAGAGTCGCCGATGCTTTTCATAACTCGAAAGGCGACATTAAAACGACTTTGCGCGCATTATTTACCGACAAGGAATTTTTCGCTCCCGAAAATTATCGTGCGAAAATCAAAACGCCGTTTGAACTAACGGTAAGCGCGATTCGCGCAGTCGGCGCTGATACAAACGGCGGCGCGGTTCAAGCGCTGCTAGCGAAAATGGGCGAGCCGCTCTACGGCTACATTACGCCGAACGGTTACCCTGATATGGCTGAAGATTGGGTCAACACGGGCGCGCTTTTAGAGCGAATGAACTACGCCGTCGCGCTCGCGTCAAACCGCATTCCGGGAACGCGCGTCAATCTGTCGCGCTTTGAAGGAAAAAATAAACAGGAAATTCTCGATAAAGCAATTGCGACGGTTTTAGGCGGCGAAGTCGCGCCGAATACAAGAGCGATGCTTTTGAAACAAATCGAACAGCCTTTACCTGAACCGAAAATCGAAAATGTTTCCGACGACGCGGCAATGGAAAATGATTCGATGATGAATCAAAAACCCGGACAAATCGGCGGCGGAAAACGCGCGGGCGGCGGTCAGCAAGCCAGATTGCTTGCGCCGAGCGGCAACGCGGAAGTTTTCAAAGTAGTCGGTTTGATTTTGGGTTCGCCTGATTTTCAAAGACAGTAAGGTTAAAGCAAAAGTAAAAAAGTAAAAGGTAAAAGTTGGGAATAAATCCCTAACTTTTACCTTTTACTTTTCCGTAATTTCTTCCGGCGGATAAAAACTCCAGTAACCGGAAAAATCCTTGCGCGTGTATGCTCCGGCGTTTGGATGCTGGCTCGGATGCTCGCCTATTTCGTCGAAAGGTCCAACGTAGTATTCGCCGAGCGGGAGACCGACGCCTGCGCCCACAAGTCCGGGAGGCGTGCGATTGAAAAATCGTTTCCAGTAAGTTTCCGAATAGAAAATCGAGCAGTAATCAAGCCCTACATATTCGTCTATAAAAATATAGCCCTTCTCCGTCAGATTGTTCCAGATATACCTGACGCAGGTTTCCAGACTTGCTTCGTAATCGACATCGAGAAAAGCCAGCAAAACCGGCTGCTTTAATTGTGGAAGCGTATCGTTAAACCAACCCTGAACAAATTCGCAAACCTCGATTGCGCCGTATCTGCGAATATTTTCTCGAACTTCCTCAAGCGTTCCGCAGTAATCACCCGTCTCGTAGCCGCCGGCTTCGCGGTCACCTTCTACTTTTTCCGGCAAGCCTTCAAACGAATCGTAAATCAGAAGTTTGCGCCCCGTCATACGGCAGACGAGCGAGAGATTTGCCGCGCTGCCGCCTTTCCAAGTTCCGCATTCCACAATCGCGCCTTCGACATCCGGCGGCGTTTCAAAGATTTTCAGCGCCATCGCCAGATGAGATTTATACGAAGTTCCGGTTTCGACGCGCAGTTTGTTGAGAAACATTTTAAAACCGAGCCGGTATTTTTTGAAAAAATTTAACTTATATGCGGGATGAATTCGGCGCGAGTCGAGAATGAAATAAATGGCAACGGGGACGGTTAAAACATAGTAAGCCTTCAATAAAAAACGCGACATCGTTTGTTTCCCTTTTAGTTTTTATCCTTTTCAAACAAATCCTTTTTAGCAAAGCCGCCTTTTTTAACACGGCGAAGAAGTGTCCGCAAATTGCTGTCAGCTTTCGTAATAATTCGGCGGAATGTTTGTTCGGGGCGCGCTTGAAAATAAGTTACGTGCGTTGTTTCATAACCGTTCGGCGAATGCGGCGAAAAATAATAATTTGACACGCAGCAGCGTTTTCCGTCCGTTTTGACTTCGTTGACCGAATGCCAAGATTTATCGTTTGTCGCCATCAAAACCAGACGATTGAAAAGGCTCGGAATCTCGACAGATTCCGTTACATTCAGATTCCACAATTCAAGGTTTCCACCATTCTCCGCCTTCCAATCCGGCGTGCAGTAATAAAGCAGATTCAAAACGCGGTAATTTTCCTGTTCGCCGTCGTGCGAATTGTCCAGATGCGGATTCAGAAAATGTCCTTTCATCATAGAACTGATTCCGCCCGCGTATAAATGCGGGTCGCCGATTGGGTCTTCGATATTCGTAATGCGCGAAACGGCTTCGATAACTTTTTTATCTTGGAAAGCGAAGGTGATATCTGAAATCAACGAATCGAATTTGTCCAAAGATTTCGAGGTAAATTTTTTCTCGCGGAAACTGTCGAGCAGGCGCATTTCTTCGACGGGCGGGAACGCCGCGTAGATTCTTCGCGCTAAATCCTCCGGCAGAAGATTATCAATCGCCGTAAAATGAGTTGTCACATTTTTGTCGGCGAGAAAATCGGCGCGCAATACGCCAGCATCTTTTTCGAGCCGCTCGACAATGATTTTAACAATTTCATCTTTCATAAATTTTGCAAATTAAAAGTTTTCAGTAGGCGAAAAACTTTACTCAAAGCCAACGTTTATTATATTTTATCCGCCGATAAAACTCATCGAGCGCGAGGCGGGCGCAAATTTCTCGTCGTTGATAGAATGCCGCGCTTCTTTTTTCAACACGGCGGCGCGGATAAATTCAATAATTTCCGCGCGTGTTGCGCCGCTTCGCAAAACGTCGCGCAAATTGTATTCTTCGGTCGAGAAAAGACAAGTGCGAATTTGCCCATCGGCAGTCAGCCTGATGCGCGAACACGCGCCGCAAAACATTTCCGTCACGGGAGCGACAATTCCAATTTCGCCCGCCGCGCCGTCGGCAAATGCATATTTCCAAGCCGTCTCCGCACCGCGAGATTTTTCTTTTAATTTGAGTGGAAAATGCCCATTGATTTTACGATAAATTTCGCGTCCCGAAACGACTTGTTCGCGCCGCCATTCGTGACCGGAATCGAGCGGCATAAACTCGATAAACCGCACGGAAACTGCCCGCTCGCGGGCAAAGCGGGCAAAATCCGCAATCTCGTCGTCGTTGCGTCCGCGGACAATGACGGCATTTATTTTAACCGGCGTCAAACCGACTATTTTTGCCACTTCGATTGACTGCAAAACATTTTCAAGCGCGTCAACGCCTGTAATCTTTTGAAAATTTTCGCGCTTCAAACTATCGAGAGAAATCGTTACGCGGTCTAATCCGGCGAGTTTCAAATCGGCGGCGCGGCGCGGAAAAGTATGCCCGTTTGTCGTCAAAGCCAAATCAATCAATTTTGGATTTTGGATTTTGGATTTTGGCTTGCCCTTAGCATCGCGTAATTGGTAATTGGTAATTCGCAATTCATTTTTCAGTTCGGCTATTTTTGCAATCAAAACCTCGATGTCTTTTCGCAACATCGGCTCACCGCCCGTTAGCCGAATTTTTTCGATGCCGAGCGAAACGAAAATTTCGGAGATACGAGCGATTTCTTCAAAAGTTAAAATCGTATCCTTGCGTGCGAGCGGCGGTTCGCCGTTCGGCAGACAATAAAAACAGCGAAAATTACAGCGGTCGGTCAAAGACACGCGCAAATCTCGAATTGTCCGGTTGTGTGCGTCGCGCAAAACATTTTCCATTTAAGAAAATGATACCGCATTTAGTGGTGAATGGTGAACGGTGAGTGATGAGTTAAAGAAAGATTCCTCAAACTCACCATTCACCACTCACAACTCACCACTATCTAAACCCTTCGCCTATCTGGTTAATTTGCTGTATGGTTTTGGCTTTTTCGGAGAATGGAACTTTTGAGATAATCGTGCGAAGCTCGGTCAGAAGGCGATTAAATTCGGCGCGGTCGCTGATGTCGGTTGCTGACGTATAAACAGTTTTCTCTTTTAAATCGGCGACAATCGGTTCTAAAACAGTCGTGATATTTTCCAGCGATTTTTTGGCGTATTTACCGCCCGGATAAAAATTCAAATACTCGCCGTCTGTTACGCGCAAAAGATATAGATAGCAATTGACGTAACCTTCGCATTCGCCGGGAAGATGTGTTTGCGCTGCTTGCCACGCGATTTCCTCGCCGACTGACGAATCCTTAAACTGCCCGTGCAGTTCCCAGACAAGGTCGGCGCGCGGATACCATTCTCCCGAAGGCTCGCTATAGACGACTTCCTTTTCATTGGCGGCGAGAAAATCTTTGTATGGCTTTTCGCCGCCTTTACCGAATGGAATCGCTTTGAGCGCGCTGCTCAAAGCCAGCAGACGTTTGAGACTAAAATCAGCCTGCGCGTCGGTTTTTTTTACTTGCGGCAAAGCGGCGTTCAAGAAATCAAAAACCTGCACGGCAGTCGCGAAATCTATCTGCTCGTCTTTGAAATATTTGCCTGCAATGCTCTGGTAAATTTCCTCGCGTTTTGCAGGGTCGAAATCGTCGGCGGCGGTTTTCGGCATCCAGCCGTTTTTGTTATTTGAAATCCGCACTCGATACCACGCGGAATTTTCTTCCAGAACAGTGAAAGTTTTGCCGATATTAACGTTTGAAATCGCGCTCGCACTTGCGTCGGGCGCGCTTCTGACTTGCGCCGAAGCTGCCGAAACAATAATCTGTCGGTGTTGCGTTGGAGAAGATGCCGTAACTTTTGGAGTTGGTTTTGCAGTTGAAGCAGGTTTCGATTCCGGGGTAATTTTCTCGTTTGAATTTGTCTTCGATAATTTTTTTGAATCGGCTTTTTTTTTTGCGCTCGCGGTCGTTTTAGCCGCCGGATTTGATTTAACTTTTTCGGGCGAAGATTTTTGTTTCGGCGCGTCTTTTGTTTTCTCGGAGGTTTTTGACTTCGCCGCAGTTTTCGGCGTCGCTTTTGTTTTCGTCTGATTTTTCTTTTGCGCCGCCGCTTTCGTGCCGAAAAATCCGATTACCGCAAAACAAATTGCAATAATTAAAACAATTGTATTCCGGTTAAATTTTCTCATCTTCGTGTCTTTGAAAATTTATAAATTTTTGTTTTTCTTCAGGGCTTCCGCGTTGCGCCGCAAACCTGCGAGTTTCGTTCGTTTTATCGAGCTGCGGCGAAATCTTTCGGCGTATGTTTCGGGCGAAAACGAAAGAATTTTTTCAAGTTCTACGGAAGTCTCGCCCTCGCGCGGCTCGAATCTGGCTTCTTCGCTCGGCTTTTCAAAGCGATTCCAAGGGCAAACGTCTTGGCAGATGTCGCAGCCGTAAAGCCAGCCGTTTAAATTTTCGTTGATGACGGACGGCATTTCGGGAGTGCGCAATTCGATAGTAGCGTATGACAAACACGTGCGTGAGTCAACGATTTTCGGCGCGACAATCGCATTCGTCGGGCAGGCGTCAAGACATTTTCGGCAAGTTCCGCAATGGTCTTCGACCTGTTCGTTTTCGTATTCAAGTTCTAAATTCAGCAAAATTTCGCCCAAGAAGACCCACGAGCCGTATTCTTTTGTAATCAGATTTGAGTGCTTGCCAATCCATCCGAGACCTGCGCGCACAGCCCATGCTTTGTCCATCACGGGCGCGGTATCGACGCAGATTTTGCCGTCTGCCGCTTCGTCAATTGCTTTGATAAAAGCCAAAAGCTCGCGCAGTTTTTCTTTCAAAACGTCGTGATAATCGTCGCCCCAAGCGTAGCGCGAAATTTTCCCCTTTTCTGAATCGACATCGTGTTCGTGCGGCGTGAAATAGTTCAGCGCGACAACGACGACGGATTTTGCAGCCGGAAAAATTAAATTCGGGTCGGCGCGTTTTTCCGGCTCGCGCGCCAGCCATTGCATCTCGCCGTGGTAATCTGCGCCGAGCCATTGCCGGAAACGCTCGCCTTCTTGCCGCAAAATTTCCGCTCTCGCGACGCCGATTTTGTGAAAGCCGATTTCAAGTGCCTTTTCTTTAATTTTTTCCGTCAAAGAAGCCACAGGAAAATTAAACCACAGATGAACGTAGATGAACACAGAAAAAAAGACTGATTAGCGCGATGGCTAATCAGTCTTCAGAAAGTCGAAAATTTGTAGAGGCTTTTTGTCGTCTCTACAAATTTCCTAGAAATTAAGTTTCGCTCCGAATTGAAATTGGCGCGGGTCGAACGCCGCCGTCGGGCGACTGTAATACTGCCCACCCGATGCGCGCTGCCCGAAAGCATTTACGTCGCCGAAATTCGGCGATGCGGCGGCTTCGTTAAAACGATTGAAAAGGTTAAAGCCTTCCACAATCAAATCGAGCCGGATGCGTTCGCTAAATCGAATCGCGCGCGTAATACGCATATCGAGCGAAGCAAACGAATGCGTCAAGCCGCGATTGCGCCCTAAACTTCCAGTCGAAAAAACGGTTGCGCCCGCAGCATTCGTTGTAAATATCGAGCCGCAAACGCCGCCGCTAGTAGTCGAACCCGGAACGCAAAGGCTTCCGTCGGCGAAAACATTCGGACGGTCGGTTTGCGATGTTTGGTCGTTGTTGGCATCAACGTTGGTAATAATATTAAACGGTCTGCCGGAAGAGATTTCGAGAATCGGCGCAACTGAAAAATCAGCCAAAAATCGTTTCATAAAACCGCTCGCTGAACGAAAAGCGGCGGGTGAAGCCAGAACGCCGCTGAAAACAAAGCGATGCCGCTGGTCAAACAGGGAGTTTGCTCGCTCGGCGCGAAAATTATTCGGGTCTTGTGCGATTAGCAAAGTCTGCAAATCGGATGAATCGTCAATCGAATGCGACAAAGTATAAGATGCTAGAAAAGTAAAATTATTGGCAAAACGGCGTTTTAGCTCGACGTTTAGTGCGTTGTAATTAGAGTTTCCGTCGGAAACCTGCGCGTTGACCGAGCCGAACGGCGAAACTGTTCCGGGCGTCCGCAAAGTTCCCGCGAGTTGGGCATTCAGCGTCGCCACATTTACCGCGCCGCGCGTCAATGCCTGCGCTAAGAAATAATTCGGCGCGCTCGGACGGAAAAAGTTGGCTACTGCCGGAGAAATTACGCGATTTGCCAGATTGCTGACCGGAGCGGTAATAATGCCCGGAATAATTGTCGCAAAATACTGATTAAGCGGCGTTCCGGTCGGTCCAATCGTAAAATTCGGGAATAAATCGCCTGGCTGTAAAGCAGTTCCCGCCGCAATCGGTTGGTTGTTTCGCAAACAAGGTAGCGGATTCGCAAATCCGGCGGGCGCGGTCGGGCAAACGGTCGGAATCGACAGTGCGACCGCTTCCTGTGTATTTCCCGGCAACCTACCGCCCGAATAGCGTTGAAAGTTTTGAATTTGCAAAGCGGTGTTTGGCGTATTTAAATCCGTCGGGTGCGGAAGATGATGCGCGCCGACAAAAATATATGAAGCCGACAGCGACATATTTTTCGTCAGTTCGCGCTCGAACGACAAATTTGCTTGCGTTGCCGAAGCATACTGAAAATCCTTCGAGACGGGAAGCGTGAATGGCAGAACCGTCCCGAAACCCGGAAACGTCTGGTCGTTGAAACGCTGTCTGCCAAATTGATATTCAGCCGTCGGCGAAACGCCGGGCGTAACCGCCGCGCCGCAAATTGCCGCAACCGAACCGTTGACACCGCAAACCGTTCCTTGAAAAACCTGCGCCGCGTTGAGCAGTGCGGTCGGAGTCGGACTTCCTGCGGTCAGAACGGCTTGCTGTTGTTGCGCGGCGTCGGCAATGTCCGAGTTAAACGCAACTGCCAGCAGCGGATGGTCGTAGAAAAGACCGAGCGCGCCGCGCACGACCGTTTTGCCGTCGCCGAAAATGTCGTAGGCGAAACCGAAACGCGGCGCGAAATTGTTTTTATCGCGAGGGAAACCTTGCTGGACACCGATTGCGTCTTGCGCCGCTAAAATATCTATGTCCGAAAGATTGATTCCCGAAAGCGGATCGCGGAAGGCGACCGGAGCAATTTGCTGGGTAAATTCGATGTCGTAGCGAATGCCGTAATTAATCGTCAAACGGCGCGTTGCTTTCCAAGAATCCTGCGCGAAAAAGGCAACAGGTTTGTTTTTAATCTGGCTGATTGGATTGCCGAAGCCTTGAATATACGTCGAAGGCAAGCCAAGACCGTAAGACTGAACCGGTGTAAATGCAGGCGCGCTTGCTGGAAATCCTAAATTGGAAGCGGCAAAATCGCCGAAATTAAAAAGTCCGGCAAAGTTTAATTCAAAAACTGCTGCCGGAATTTTTATAAAATTGATGTCGCCGCCGAACTTAAAAGTGTGATTTCCCAGAACGTAATTAAAATTGTCTGCGAATTGATAACGGATTTCGGTGCGGTCAACCGGCGAGAAAAGCTCGCGCCCGATAAACGCCGCGCCGGAGATATTAAACGCCACCGCGTCGCCGCTCTGCGAGCGAAACGTCGCGTGCCGTCTGCCGTAGCTGAAGCGAAATTCATTAGCGGTTGCACCCGTTAAGGTCGAGTTCAAGCCAGCCGTAAACGAAGTATCTTTCAGCGTTTGAATACCCGTGCGCGAAAAATCGTTTTGTCCCAAAGATTGGTTTTGCGATTCTACCTGAATACCGGTAATCGTGCTTGGATTGTAGCCGAAACGAAGGACAAACTGGTTGTCGTTATTGATATTGTGGTCGCCGCGAATCGAAAAATAATTCGTCCGGTCGGTTACGGGGAAAACTCTCTGCAAACCGAGCAGCGGGCGAAAAGCAATCGGCTGACCTGCGGCGTTTGTCGTGCCGACGGGAACGGGTGCGCCGGTCAGCAGAAAACGCGAGCCGATTGTTCCGGGCGCAATCGGCGAAATTGCCGGGCAAGCGCTTCCGTCGTTTGAGCTGGTCAAAGTATTTGTTCCGTTTAATGCCGTGTTGCCGCCGCTCGAAGCGAAAAAGGCGTAGGCACGCGCCGCGCAGAGCAGTTGAGCCGCCGCCGCTACTTGTCCGGCAGCAAGCAGTTGCGAGCCTTGTGTAACAAAGCCATTAATAAAAGCCGCTTGCTGTGCAGTGATATTTGTAAAAGTTCGGGCAACCGGATTAAAACCCGGAATAACCGGAATCGACGCCGAACCCGTCAAAGCATTTGTTCCTTCGCCGATAACATTACTGGTAAAAAATCCGGTTTCGTTGCGCTGACGGCGTTCAAACG
Organism: Acidobacteriota bacterium; assembly: GCA_030948995.1. Lineage (GTDB taxonomy): Bacteria > Acidobacteriota > Blastocatellia > Pyrinomonadales > Pyrinomonadaceae. Next base: position 18,949 of record JALYZF010000126.1, on the reverse strand, counting down.
CGGCGAAGAAAAACGTTTTGTCGCGGATTATTCGACCGCCCAAGGTTGCGCCAGACTGCGTGCGCGTAAAAGCTGATTTAAACGGCGCGAACGGATTGCGCGCCTGAACTTTTTTGTCGCGGATAAAGCCGAAAACGTTTCCCGAAAAATCGTTTGTGCCGCGCTTTGTAACGACGTTGATAATACCGCCCGTCGCGCGTCCGAATTCAGGCGCGTAAGAATTTGTCGCTACCTGAAACTCTTGGACGGCTTCTTGTGAAACAGTCGAGCGCGCGGCGTTGACTGAGTTATCGGTAAAGTCTGAGCCGTCAACCTGCACGAGCGTTGAGCGTCCGCGCTGTCCGCCGATGTTCAAACCGGAAGTTGGCGCGGGTCCGACAGGGCGACCGTTGTCGCGTCCGACGGTTGAAATTGTTAAAGCAAATCCGGTTGCGCTGCGTTCGTTTATCGGAAGGTTTTCGATTCTAGCTTGGTCAATTGTGTTGGAAACGGTCGTGCGACTTGTTTCTACGAGGTCAACCGATTCGCCGGAAACATTAACCACAACGTTGCTTGCGCCGATTTCCAGTTTGATTGGAAGTTCCGCGCTTTGTCCGACGGTCAACCGAACCGATGAAATTACGACTTTTTTAAAAGTTGCCGCTTCCGCCGAAACTTCATATTCACCCGGCGGCAACGAGAAAATTTGATACACGCCTTCGTCATTTGACACGACGGTTCGCGTAATTCCGGTCGCGGCATTTCTCGCCGTAACGTTTGCGCCCGGCACAACTGCGCCGTTCGGGTCAACAATTGTGCCGCGCAAATCGGCGGTGCTGGCTTGCGCTTGGGCAAAAACTGCGGCAGCGCAGAAAAACATCATTAGCGCCAACATCGAAATTCTTTCGGCAATGGCGGCAAAAGCTAAAGGACGTGCTTTCATTTTCATTTTCTCCTCAAATTTTTAGAAACTTTTTCGCGTTCTGTCGGCGATTTCAAAAACATTTTGCGACGTGAGAAACTAAATAAATGCTTTTCAAAACCTTCGGAGCGTTTTCCGCTCGGGAAAAACTCGAAATTAAATTGACAGATTGTTTTTTATAGATTTGGTAGTCTTTGGAATTCTAAACGCAAAAACCGCTTTTAGGCAAGTAAAAAGTTGCATTCTCATTAATTTATTGTTTGTTTTCGGCAGCGTAAAAAGATTCTCTGGTGGAACGAGCTAAAGCAGCACGCGCTTTTGCGCTTAAACTCAACGCCGAAATTGCAAATTGCGCAAAATTGGGAACAAAAGCCGCGCGTCTTAAAAGCGAGCAAACGCGCAGTCTTTTTTGAAATTTTTCGTGATGCAAATTTTGATATTCAGCGGCGATTTTGTGCGGGCAAATCGCATTTTTCGTAATTGTCGCGGCTAGAATTTCCGCGCTCTCAAACGCCATCAGCATTCCGCTTCCCGTAAACGGGTCAATAAAAGCCGCCGCATCTCCGACCGTAAAAAGATTATTGGTTGGATTTAAGTTCTTTGCGCCGAAGCCCTCAACCGAAACGGCAAGCCATTCCAAAATCGGCGTTGCATTTTCCATTGCAACACGTGCGCGTTTGTTTTGAAAAATAACTCTCTCGACAATTTTGTTGGCGTCACCTGCAAATTCCTTGACCATCTCGGCGCGAATCAAAAAACAATGATTCGCCTGATTATTTTCGATATGGCTTAAACCGCCGTATCCGCCGCGAAAAAAATAAATCTCGCAAACGCCTTCTTCTAAATTTACGTTCTTTAAGTGCGTTTTAAATCCAACAAGACGATTTTGGACTTTAGATTTTGAATTTTGGATTTCAGTCTTTGTCCCGTAATTCGTAATTCGTAATTCGTAATTATTTTCTCTTTGCGCCTCTGCGTCTCTGCGTTGTAATTCTTTTTCCGTTAATTTTGCCAAAACGCCCGCGCGTCCTGTCGCGTCAACAAATAAATCGGCGAAAATCTCGCGCGCTTTGCCGTCGTTTGATTTTATTTTCACGCCGCATATTTTCGTGTTTTCAAGAATAACGCCGACAACACTCGTTTCTTCCAAAACGTCAACGCCGACTTGTTTCGCTTTTTCAAGCAATCGAAAATCCATTTCGGCACGGCTTAAACTGAGTGCGCCCTCGAAATCGCCGCCGAACCATTGGCTCGAAATTGAAACGGATTTTCCGTTCGGCGCATAAAAAACCGTCTGCTCGATTCGGTCGCCGCCCGACGAAAGCATTTCATCAATTACGCCCAAATCCCGAAAATGCCGCAAACATTCGGGTGAAACGAATTCGCCGCAAAGTTTATGACGCGGAAATCGGTCGCGTTCTATTAAACAAACTTCAAAATTTTGTTTTGCCAGACGAATCGCCAAACTCGCACCCGCCGGACCTGCGCCCACGAGGACGATTTTAGATTTTAGATTTTGAATTTTGGATTTCACTGTTAAATATTATTTTAGCTTTTCTCGCAGCCGTTTGCATTTTCTTTTCCCTTTAATTCGTGTTATTCGTGTTATTCGCGGCTCGAAAATCTTATGAAAATTATTCCGCTCGCCATTCCGACTCCCTTTTATGTCGGCGACGTCAATGTTTATTTAATTCGTGAAGAACCGTTAACCTTGATTGACGTTGGACCGAAAACAGTGGAAGCAAGCGCCGCTCTGCGCGATAAATTAAGACAAAACGGTGTCGCGTTTGAAGACATCTCGCGCATTGTTTTAACTCACGCCCACGAAGACCACTGCGGTCTGGCAAAGCAAGTGCGCGACGCGGCGAAAAACGCGAAAATTTTTGTTCACAGTTGGGAAACCGGACATCTTTTCGGAAGGCTAGCGCGGGACGAACATCAAAATTTGATGAAGCGCGCGGGTGTGCCATTGGAAGTTTTCCGCCAAATGCAGGCGATTTATCAAGACGTCTCGCTTTTGACAGATGCCTTAAACGAAGGCGAGTTTTCAGAATTGAAAGACGAAATGGAACTCGAATTTACGAGCGGCATTCTAAAAGTTCTGCACACGCCCGGACACACGCCTGGCTCTTGTTCTTTTCTGCGCGAAGCAAACCGAACAATTATTGCCGGCGACTGCGTTCTAAAACGCATCACGCCGAATCCGGTAATTTCGCCCGACCCGATTGACCCAAATCGCCGCTTCAAATCCCTGGCTGAATATCTGGTTTCTCTTGCGCGTCTGCGTTCCTTTGCGCCGACGCTTGTTTACGGCGGACACGGCGAACCGGTCACGGATTTTGACGAAATTTTTCACCGCTACGTGCGTTCGATTGACGAGCGTCAAAAAACGGTTGTTGGTTTGATTTCAAAAACGGACGGCGCGACGGCTTGGGAAATTGCTCAAAAACTTTTCCCCGATGCCATCGGCAAGGACGTTCATCAATTTCTTGCCGTTAGTGAGGCGGTCGCGCATCTCGATTACGCCGAATCGGAAGGCAAAATTGGTGTTGAATTAAAAGAAGGAATGGAATTTTACCGCAAAATATAAAATACAACTTTTGGGTTTCAAATCTCTTCAAAATACGGTAATATAAACGTCTTGCCTTTTGGGGGCGACAGGCTTCGACAGGGGCTTGTATAGATCTTTGGATGCACGTCGGGCTTGCTTGGAAGCTCGTTAAAAAACCGAGCAAAACACAAATGCTAATCAAGAATTAGCCCTTGCTGCCTAATTAACTTTAGCCAGTCAAGTGTCTCGCCGCAAGTCAGCTTGAAGCGCGCGAACGAGGCATAACTTATTTTAAGCTAGCTCGCATTCTACGTCCGCGAATGCGAGCGAAACGTTAGCCGGACTAGCTTTTCGCAAGGTCTTGTCGGTTTACTTACTTGGGAAAAGCGAAACTAAAAGTGAAACGACTAAACGTGTAGATTCTCTGGATCGCAACCTTTGGATGCGGGTTCGATTCCCGCCGCCTCCACCATTTCAACAGCTGTTTTTTATTTTGTGCAGAATAATTGAGCTTACGCTAATGAAAAATATAAAAACAGTTCTCATTATAGTTGCCGTTGTTTTTGGCGCGGTCATCGCTTTTTCGGTACTCGGTTTGATTTTAACTTTGGTGCAATATGTTTTCTGGCTGGCAGTAATCGGTATTGCGGGCGTGACGGCATATAAACTGTTCAAAAAATCCGATTCTCTGCAACTTGAAGGTAAAACTCCTGTCAATCAATTAGAAATCGCGGATCGAACTCTTGAAGAATATAAGCAAAAATATCTTCCAAAATAGTTGGAATCTTCTCCTTTCGGATAGATTAAATATTCTTTTCAACCAAAATTCTAAAAAATCAGCAAATTTTAATTGCTGATTTTTGTGATACCTTTTCGCCCTTTTTTTCGCGTTTGATAGTGCAGGTTAATTTTTTGAAAAACCCTGACAAAAAATAATTTATATCTAGGAGAGTAATTCTATGTATCATACAATCAAACGCTATGTTTCGTTATTCGTTCTGGTCAGTTTAATGAGCGCGATTTCGGTTTTGGCTAATCCGGTCAAAGCGGAAAAAAATCGAAAGTCGGAAAGCTACGTTATCGACCTTCAAGACAAACAGAGCATTGCTTTAGCAGGCAGATTTATTTCAATCAATAGAGTTCATTCATACCGGTTGAATGTAAAACAAGGAGAAACAGTAGTTTTAACGGTTAAGTCTAATAAGGCGACCTCAATTAAGGTTCAATCACCGTCAGGCACTGTTGCGGAAGGAAAAGGCGAAAGAATGCTCAAAGCGGTTTTGGCTGGAAATGGAGAATTTGTTATCGAAATTAATTCTGATGAACTTTCCTTTTACTCGATACAAGTAACAAGAGTGTAATTAATCCTAAATCAGCCTTAAAAAAGCAGGGAATATTTAATATTTCCTGCTTTTTTTCACACTCTGAAATTACGAAACAAACATTCCAATCCGCGCCAGCCCGGAAATGCTTGTCTCCAGCCAATCAGGCAAATCATCAAGAATCTCTTGTTTGTCGTCAATTTCATCACTAGTTTTAATAAATTTGGTTAAGCCGCGAAGCAAATCGGCACGATTGTGCGTCCCGTCGAGCAGCTCGAGCAATTGGCGCGAAACTTGGTCGTCAATCTTTAAATCCTTATTAAGGAGCGTGGAAACATTGTCCGCATAGCGAAGCTGCCAGCGCGCAAGTTTATTGATTTTTGGTTTTTCGCTCGTTTCGATTGCATCTGGCAATTTATGCAGATAAAACTCAATTAAATCCGTGCTGTTGCAAATTTGAAACAAAATCGCGCGCGCCGTGTCGGTTTCTGTTGTCCAATCTTCAATCGGCAAATTTTGTTCTTCGAGCATCTGCCTTGCCGCCTGAAGAAGTTCGGGAAAACTTTCCGACTGTCCCCAAATTCTGCCGAGACGGACGAGCGCGGCTTTGGTCAGCGGATGGTCTATTTCAATGCCGAAGCCTTTGTCGCCGACAAATCTCTCGGCTTTGTTTTTCGTTAAATCAAGATTTTCCGAATGCGGTTGAATCGAAGAAGCCAGCAGAAATTTGTCTAAAGCCGAAGGAACAGGCGCGCGGTTTAATTGAATTTCCGCGCGGCAAACGAGCGTTTGGCGAAAGAGGCGACCGCGCAGAAAATCGAGATACTGCTCGCGCTCGATAACGTCGTCAAACGAAGTGAGAAACTTCTGAACTTCAGGCGCAAAACCGTATATCGACATCGCTTGAATCTCGGCTTCAGAGAGAAACTGCAGATCATTTTTTTCAAGCTGCGCGGCAATTTCGTGAAAATAAAACGGCTGGTAAACCTCGGCTAAATCGTCGTGAAAAATATCCGCCGTGCCGTGTTCAAAATGCCTTTTCAGTTCCTGCTGCAAAATCGGTCGGTAGATTTTCGTCTCGGTCGCATTTTCGGTTAAAAAACCGAGAAAGGAAATCGCGCCGCCGACTTTCTCGGTCGGGTCGGAAATATTTTTCGTATGAAACTGCAAAATATTTCGCGCCATTTCGCGTTGATGCCCGCCCGGATAAGCGTTATAGCTGATGTAGCCGACGCCTTCGGGCGCGAGCATTTGGCGGTAAAGCGACAAAACCTTTTCGCGCACCATTTGCGGAATCCACGAGTAAAGCCCGTGCGCGACGATAAAATCAAACTCGCCGAATTCGTCCGCCGACATTTCCATCACGTCGAGCCGGTGAAATTCCGTGTTTGAAATGTCCAATTCCCGCGCCGCATCTTTGGCAAAAGCGATATGGTTTTCCGACAAATCGACGCCGACAAATCGTGCGCGCGGAAGATTAAAAGCGTGTGTCAGCAGATTGCTGCCGTTGCCGCAGCCGAGTTCAAGAAAGCGGCAACTTTCGACCGCCGCCGGATTCATCCCGAAAAGAGTCGCAACGCTCGCCAGCCGGTCTGGGTTCGTCTGCCGGAAAAACTTGCTCGGATACGGCATTGCCTCGTATGAAAAAGCTGTTTTCATTTTCCCTCCAAAATGTTTTTTTACGACTTTAACATAAAACACAAAACAAAACGCAGGCAATAATCGCCTGCGCCTCTCTGCATTTAATTTTCCCGCTTATCAAATTAATTTAAATCAAACAGCAGTAATTCGGTTTCATCAGCCAGCGATTTTATTTTCAATAATCGCTCGTCGCTTATTGCCGCGCCGTCGCCCGCCGTTAAAATTTCCCCTTTTAGAGCGACCGAGCCTTTGACGATTTGAATCCAACCGTGGCGATTTTCGGCGAGTTCATGTGCGACTTCTTCACCCATTTTCAAAAGCGAAGAATAAAGTTTCACATCCTGATTGATTCGCACAGAACCGTCGTCTCCGCCGCGCGAGGCGACTAGTTTCAGCTTTCCTTGCTTGGTTTCCGGCGCAAAATAAGTTTGCTCGTAGCCCGGCTCTAAACCGTCCGTTTCGGGCAGAATCCAAATCTGCAAAAGATGAACCTTTTCGGTCGTCGAAGGATTAAATTCGCTGTGTCTTATGCCGCTGCCAGCCGTCATTCTCTGGACTTCGTGCGGGCGCAGCGTTTCCTGTCCGCCGCTGCTGTCTTTATGCGCTAGTTCGCCGCTCACAACATACGTGATAATTTCCATATCCGAATGTCCGTGAGTTCCGAAGCCTTGATTTGCTTCGACATAATCTTCATTTATCACGCGCAAATTGCGGAAACCCATTTGTTTCGGATCGTAATAATTGTTAAATGAAAACGTATATTTCGTGTCGAGCCAGCCAAAATTTCCGCCGCCTCGTTTTTCCGATTTTCTGATTTTAATCATTTTATTTTCCTCTCAAATCCTAAATTCGATAATCTAAGATTACAGGAAAAATGCCGCCGTGTAATCATCAATCGCAGCGAGATTTTTCTCATCAATTCGGGTGAGAAAAAGGGAAATGAATTTATAAATCAACGCGCACCAAACCTCTTTTTATCGCCAAAGTGGCGGCAGAGGTTCTATCGGAAACATCTAACTTGTCGAAGATATTTTTAACGTGAGTTTTAACCGTGTTTTCGGAAACTTTCAAATCAAAAGCGATTTCCTTATTTGCTTTTCCTGAAACAATCAACTGCAAAATTTTCTGCTCGCTCGGCGTGAGTTCTTCCTGCCCGAAATTCTCGGATAAAATGTTGGCAATCGCGCTCGGAATATATTTTCTGCCCGTCGCAACTGCCCGAATCGCACGGACGATTTCCGTTTCCGAAACGTCTTTACAAACATAACCGAGCGCGCCTCGTTTCAAAGATTTGCTGATTTCCGCATCGCCCGCATGTTCGGCTAAAACGATGATTTTTGCCCGCTTGTTTTCAGCAAAATAAAAATTTAAATCATCAATCGCGCACGAATCGGGAAGCCGCAGACCGAGAATCGTAACATCAGGTTTTGTTTGTTTGAATAACTCAAAACCTTCCGCGCCGCTCGCCGCTTCGCCGACAATTTCAATATCGTCTTGCGCGCTCAAAATCGTTTTTATACCGACGCGCGTCAAAGTTTGATTTTCGACCAAAAGCACGCGGATTTTGTTTCGCATAAGAGTAAGATTTCTTCCGCCGCTATAATGTTTTTGCTAAATTGGAAAACATTAAAAATAAGTGATTGTTCGATAACTCACTGAAGATGGTTTGAACGAAGTCATACCGTTTTCAGTTGTTTCAGTCGAAGTTATTCTTTTAATCCAGTTGCCTTTTTCGTCAAACTCGTATGTGTAGCGATATTTTCTATCGCCATAAAATTTATAGTTGCTCAACCCGTAACTTACCTGTTCAATTTCATTGCCGTCTTTATCAAAGGTATAAAGATATTTTTGATTCAAATCACCTTCGGCTGTATATACAAGTTTTTCAACTTGATTTCCGGTGTAATTTGAAACATAACGCAAACCTTTTTTGCCGCTGCTGAAAACCATTTGTCTTTCGACTAATTTTCTGCCTTTGTATTTATATTCAAAACTGTATTCATATCTCAAATCGGGTTTTCTGACAGGTTCTTCACTTTTCGCTTTCGGCATTGCCATCGGCGGGTCATATTCATATCTAGTTACTTTGCTATTGGAAACTCTCTTGCCGTCAATATAGCCATACATCGTTATTTGAAACGGATTGCCCTGCGAATCATACGAATCTCTTTCGATATAATTTCCTTTTTCATCGAAGTAAGTAATCGATGAAAGTTTGCGTCCCTGAACGCTCCAAGTTCCCGATAAGTCTTCGCTTTCATCGATAATTTTTTTGACTTTGCCTTTTAAATTTTCTTCCTCCGCATCCGTAGTTTCTCTTGCCGCAACAGGTTCTTGTGGCAGCGCGGGCGGTTTCATCGCTTCAAATTTCTTTTGCAATTCTGCATCAACTTCCGCTTTGGAAATTAACTTGAAAGTATCAAACGCCTGATTCAGAAACTTTTCATTCTCGGCGTTTTGAAAAATTGCGATTGCGCGATACAGGCGATTTCTAATAAGATAAAGTCTTTGAACGCCGTATTTGTTTTCAGCCAATTCAAAGTTAGTTTTTGAAGCGGGGAATTCGCCGAGTTTGAAATTTTTCTCGTCAATGACTTTTCCCTGCGGAAAGTTTTTTAAAATTGCAGATTTAGCATTAGCTGAAATTCGTTGTAATTCTTCTGGCGTTCCTTTCAAATCGGATTCGGGATAATCCACAAACATCACGATTGCTTCTCCCTCTTGAAACTTCCATGTGAACTGCATTCCGGTCCCCTGCGTTCCCAACTGTTTCGGCGAGAGCGCAGCAAACCCTGCGTTTGCTGCGGAAAAGCCAAACTGAAACGTCCGTCGAGCGAAACAAAAGATTGTTTCGCTGGCAAATCCTTAATTGAACTCCAAAGCGATACTTTTGAAGGTTCGCCGTTTGATTTTGGAGTCGCGGTAGGTGGCGGAGGCTGCGTAAAAACAAGAGACGATAAAAATAAAATGATTGATAAAATCGAGATTGTTTTAAGCATAAATATTTAGATTAACCTTTTAGATTTCTTAACGACATTTTCAACCGTAAAACCAAACTCTTTGAAAACGTCTGCGGCAGGAGCGCTTGCGCCGAATTTATCGACCGTCAGCGTATCGCCTTCGAGTCCGATGTATTTTGCCCAACCTAAAGATACGCCCGCTTCGATTACAAGACGCGCTTTTATTTTTGCGGGCAAAACCGATTCTTTGTATTTCGGCGTTTGCTCGTCGAAAAATTCCCAGCACGGCATCGAGACGACGCGCGTCGGAATGTTTTGAGAGTTTAATTGCTCGCGCGCCTGCATTGCCAAGCCGACTTCCGAGCCGGTGGCGATGATAATCAATTTCGGCGCGGCGGCTTTGCCTTGTTTGTTTTCGGCTTCGGCTAAAATATACGCGCCTTTGTGCAAGCCTTTGGCGTCGGCGAATTTTTTGCGGTCAATCAGGGCGACTTTTTGGCGCGAGAAGGCGAAAGCCGTCGGCGTTTTATCGTGTTCTAACGCGGCGCGCCAGGCTTCGCGGGTTTCGTGCGCGTCGCACGGGCGAATGACGTTTAAGTTTGGAATCGCACGCAACGCGGCGAGATGTTCGACCGATTGATGCGTCGGACCGTCTTCGCCCAAGCCGATTGAATCGTGCGTGAAAACGTAAATCGTTTGAATGTGCGAGAGAGCGGCGAGCCGAATCGCGGGGCGCATATAATCCGAGAAAGTCTGGAATGTTCCGCCGTAGGGAATGACGCTGCCGTAAAGCGACATTCCGTTCATCGCCGCGCCCATCGCGTGTTCGCGGATGCCGAAATGGATGTTGCGTCCGGCGTAAGATGCGGGTTCAAAATCGCCCGCGTCTTTGATGTTCGTGTTGTTCGACGGCGCTAAATCCGCCGAGCCTCCGAAAAGCTGCGGCACGACGCCGGCAATCGCATTGATGACTTCGCCCGAATACGCGCGAGTCGCTTTAGCTTCGGCGTTCTCGAATTTCGGCAGAGATTTTTCCCAGCCGTCGGGTAATTTATTAAGGCGCGTTTCCTTCAAAGTTTTCCCTAAATCGCCGTGCGTTTTCTCGTATTTTTTAACCAGCGCGTCCCAATCTTTTTCGTATGCCGCGCCGCGTTTTATCGCTTCGCGGAAATGCGCCGACGCTTCTTTCGGAACGTAGAAATGTTTGTTTTCGTCCCAGCCAAGATTGCGTTTCGTCTCGCGCACGGCTTCTTCGCCCGGCGCGTCCGAGTGCGCTTTATTCGTTCCGGCTTTAGGCATACCGTATCCGATAATCGTTTTGACGCGAATCAATTTCGGCTTGTCCTTGATTTCGTGCGCTCCGAGAATCGCCCTTTCGATTGCGTTTAAATCGTTACCGTCGGCGACTTCCAAAACGTGCCAACCGGCGGCTTCAAAGCGTTTTGTTACGTCTTCGTTAAATGCAATACTCGTGTTGCCTTCAATCGTGATGTTGTTATCGTCGTAAAAATAAATTAGATTCGAGAGTTTTAAATGTCCGGCGAGCGATGCCGATTCATAAGAAACGCCTTCCATCAAATCGCCGTCCGAGCAGATGCAGTAAATGTGATGATTAATAATCGGAAAGCCTTCCTGATTAAATTTCGCCGCCAGATGCGCCTCAGCCATCGCCATTCCGACGCCGTTTGCAAAACCTTGTCCGAGCGGACCCGTGGTGATTTCGACACCTTTGGTCATATAATTTTCCGGGTGTCCGGGTGTCTGCGAATGAATTTGGCGAAAGCGTTTTAGTTCGCTCATCGGCAAATCATAGCCCGTCAAATGCAGCAAACTGTAAAGCAGCATTGAGCCGTGTCCGGCAGACAATAAAAATCTGTCGCGGTTAAACCACTTCGGATTTTTCGGGTTGTAGCGCATAAACTTCGTCCATAAAACATAAGCCGTCGGCGCCATTCCCAATGGCAAGCCCGGATGTCCCGATTCCGCTTTCTGTACGGCGTCTAAAGACAAAGTTCGGATAGTGTTAATGCAAAGTTGGTCTAAATCGGTTTTCGTTTTCGTTGCGGTTGTCATAATTTTTATTTTTTACGTTTTTTAAGTTTTGGTTTCGGGTAAAAAAATTCTACCAATCTATGGAAGTCTTCAGCTCTGATGATTATACAATCTTCACAGTCATGAACATCTGCGCCGAGCGGCACAAACCAATACTGTGTAATTTCTTCATCACTGGTTCTGATTGCAAACGAAACACGGTTTAGGTTGAGTCCTCTAAAATTTAAAAGCCCTATAACTTCATGTATTTGTCGAATAATTCCGACGCTCGATTTCGCTTGAATTTTGATTATACCTTCTGCTTTCGATTCACTTTGTAATTTCTCGGAAAGGTCGAATACCGCAGATTTTATTTCTTCTGAATAGTGTTCTTTCTTATACTGGCTGATTTTTATAGCTTTCGATTCGCTTCCCGTGCTTTGTGAAAAAGTCGCAAAAGATAAAGCGAAAAACAGAAATGCAATAACAATTATTTGTTTCATAACTCTTAAAAAGCAGCTTATTACTTTTGGGGAATACACAAAACATTTGCTCCGATGTCGTCGTCTGGAAATCCGTCTATTTCTAGAAGTTTTTCATTTTTCTCGTCAAGCGCGTAAAACTTATAATCGGCTTTTTCCCGCAGAAAAACAATCAGGTCGTTCGGTTTGTAGCCGAACACGCGCGCGGTTTCGAGCGCCATTTCCATAAAAATTACCGGCGGAGTTTTCTGCTCGAATAATTTTTTTCCGCCTCTTAGAAACATCATTTCCGCGCCTTCGATGTCAACCTTGACGAAATCGACCTGATTGATTTTCCGCTCGGTTAAATACGAATCGAGCGTTTTTATTTGGACGGGAATCGCTTGCGCCGGTTGGTCTTCGCGCGCGGTGAGCGAAGCGTGTCCCGAAGGCAAATTGTCGAAAAGATAAATTTCCAGAGTTTTTTCCGCGTCGCCGAGACCGAAATTGTTTAGAAAAACATTCGGCGGCGCGCCGTTTAAGGCAATATTTTTTTTGAGTCCGGCGAAAGTTTGCGGAACGGGTTCAAACGAATGAACTGCGCCGTTTGCCCCTACGATTTTTCGGAAAAGCGTCGAATACCAGCCGATATTTGCGCCCGCGTCTAGGCAGATGTCGCCTTTTTTAATATATTTTTTGACGGTTTCGGTGCAGAAAGTTTCGTAATCTCCGAGAAAATAAATCCTATCGTCAGCCCAGTCCCGAAAGTTCACGCAAAATCTTCTGCCGTCTCTGGTTTCGGTTACCACATTTTGCGGAAGCGGCTGGCTGAATCGTTTCGCCAGATTAAAAATTCTGCCTTTACCGCGATTGACGGGAAAATAAAATGTATAAAAGCGAACAAGACGTAGCAGACGCGCCGAAGAAGCGCGGTTACCGAAACTTTTATCCAAATCGTTTTGCATAAATTCTTATTCGGCAATCAAAAGACGGTAAAACTTTTCGTGTCTCTCACGCGCCGTTTCATAAATTTTATGTTTCGCTTTATTCGGCTTAAAGCCCGCGCCTTTCGGCGTTTTCAAATCGGCGAGGTTTTTTATTTTGCCGATTGATTCGAGCGCGAGCAGAACCGCGCCGGTCGAGGAGGCTTCGCGCGTTTCCGGCAGATTAATTGCTTGGTTCAAAACGTCGCAAATGATTTGCGTCCAGACGGGCGATTCGCGCAGCGCGCCGCCGGAGGCAATGATTTCTTTGATTTCTGCAACATCATTTAATTGGTCGAAAATTTCCGCGAAACGATACGCGACCGACTCCAAAGCGGCTTGCACGATGTCAACCGTGTCGGTCGAAGAATGGAGACCTAAAATCGCGCCGTGCGCCGATTCGTGATAACCCGTGCTTCGCTCGCCGGCGAGAAACGGCAGAAACGTTAAATTATGCGCGTCGGGCGGGCGCCGTTCAATTTCGTTTTCGATTTCGTCATCCGTGCCGTTTAATTTCAAATTGTCTTTCAGCCAGCTATAAAGCCCGCCGCCGTCCGAGAGAGCGCCACCGATTAGAATTCTTTTTCGGTCAATTCGGTAACACCACAAACCGCTCGGAATTTTTCGCGGCGGCTCGCCCGCAAACGCGACTCGCATCGCTCCTGAAGTTCCAATCATCAACGCGGCTTTTTCTTTTTGAACGCAATTTGCGCCGATGTTATTTGCCGCGCCGTCGCCGATTGCCAAAAACCATTTGGCGTTTTTTAATCTCGTCCAGCGTTTTGCGTAAGTTTCGTTTAATTGAAAAGTTTCATTATCGCCTGAAACGCGCGGCAAGTTGTCTGTTGCGAGCCGGAGAAAGGGAAGCAAGTTTTCGTCCCAAGCGCATTTTCGTATATCAAAAATTCCCGTTCCCGAAGCCATCGAGACGCTTGTCGTCGCCTCGCCGAAAAATTTCAGCGCAATATAGTCGCTGAACGAAAGCCATTTGCCGGTTTTCTCAAAAGTTTGACGCTGCGTGTTTCGCAGCCGGTGTAACTTCGCCGTCCAATAACTTGAGTGAAAACGCGCGCCCGTGCGATTATGCACGGAATTTTCGTTAAATTCCTTTTGCAAATCCGCTACGTATTTTCGGCTGCGCGTGTCTGCCCAGCCGAAAACTTTTGTTGTCGGCTTGCCGTTTTTACCAATTCCGATAAGGCTGTGCCAAAACGATGAAGCGGCGGCATATTGAATTTCGCCCGAAACATTTTTCGCTTTTTTCAAAACATCTTCAATCGCCCTTTCGACTTGCGCGAACGCTTCGCCCGCGTCAATTTCCGCGCCGCCGTCGTCTGTTGCCGTTAGCTGCCGCTCGTTTTTGACCATCGTTTCCGGCAGCACATTTCCCGCAAAATCGTAGAGCGCGGCGCGCACGCTTGAAGTTCCGATGTCTAAAGCTAAAACCAGTGGTGTTTGCAAATTTTTCACAGGCACAAGAAAATTTCTGTTAAGTTTAATCGAAAATGAATGTTTAGGAAAGAATTCGCTTTAGAAATAATTTTCCTTTTGCGTTTTGTCTCGTTTGAGTTTGCGGCGGGCGGTGATAATTTAGAAAAAATGGCAGAACAAAAAAATTACCCGCCGAAACTGCAACGGAGCGAAGACGGCGACATAAACACAACTTCTCTAGCAGATGTTATCGAATGGTTTCTGACTTTCGATCCGCGTGTCGCGCTCGTCAGAAATCCGCGGGTCGAAGAGCTTTTCCAATGGAAACAGCAGGACGAAAAGGTAAACGGCGTTGAAGCCTACCCGTTTGAAAATGCCGAAGCGCGCTTCGCCCTTGGGATTTTTCAAGCGTTAGGCGAAAATGATACTGAAGAAAAACTTCAAAGCTGTATTACGGAAGTTCTTCAGGCGTTAGGCGAAGCCAAGCAAACGAACGAAGAGATTGCGGCGAACTATAAATTAGAGCAGGGCAAATCTCATATCGAAGAAGCGCGGAAAATTTCTTCCGGCATCGAACAGCGTTTATACCTGTCGGCGTGCTGGCTCGAATCGCTCTCGACGGCTGAAGCGCGCGTTTTAGGCTGGGTTTATCAGGAACTTTACGGCAAGCAATTTCAACCGATAGAAAGCGGAGAAAAGTGAAAAAGTGAAAAGGTGAAAAAGTTTGGCTATAATTTCACCAGATACTTTTTCACCCTTTTCCTTTTTAGCTTTATAAAAGTTTGTCCGGCGTAAGCGGCAAATCTCTAATGCGTTTTCCGGTCGCGTTGAAAACCGCGTTGGCGACTGCTGCCGCCACACCCGTGATGCCGATTTCTCCGATGCCGCGTGCGCCAATCGGACTGATATGCAAGTCGGGTTTGCCAATGAAAATAACTTCAATCGGCGGCACGTCCAAGTTAACCGGAACGTGATAATCGGCGAATGTGCGCGTAACCGGATTTGCCCAACGTTCGTCGTATAATGTTTCTTCCATCAACGCCTGACCGAGACCGTAAATCACGCCGCCGATAATCTGCGAACGCGCCGTTTTTTCATTCAAAACGCGCCCGATGTCCTGCACGCTGGTAAAACGCGAAACGCGAATCGTTCCCAAATCTTCGTCCACCAACACTTCGGCAAACTGCGCTCCGAACGAGTGAAACGAGTATTTTTTATTGTCCGAATTTTCATCCTTTTCAAATTGCGAGACGGCGCACGGCGCATCGCTGCTGCCTAAACCACCGCCCGATGCCGGCATCGAAGTCGCGCACGCTTCCATCATTACCTTGCTGTTGCGCCGCATAATATCCGCGTAAGAATCGCTTTTAGACGTATCGCCTTTGACAAAAAACTTCGTGTCGGCAAAATCAATTTCTTCTACGCGCCTGCCGTTTAGTTTTGATTTGCCGTCGGCAAACGCCATTGTCAGCAAATCTTTTTTGAGCATTCCGGCGGCGGCTAAAACTGCCGAAGTTACGCTTACGGCGGTCGTCGAACCGCCGGAAACCGGCGCGGGCGGCAACGACGAATCTCCGAGTTCGACTTTTATTTTTTCGACCGGAACACCCAGCGCGTCAGCCGCCGTTTGCGCCATAATCGTGTAAGTTCCCGTGCCGATGTCCTGCGTCGCGCTCAGCACTTTGACCGTGCCGTCAATCAGCATTTGAATTCTTGCGGAAGCCGAACTGCGAAACGCCGGGTAAGTCGCCGTCGCCATTCCCATTCCGACAAGATATTTGCCGTTGCGCGTTTGGCGCGGCAACATTTTGCGATTTTTCCAGCCGAATTTTTCCGCGCCGATTTGATAACATTCCTTTAAGTTTTCAAGCGAAAACGGAAGTTTTTCGAGCGGGTCGGTCGAAGTGTGATTAATAATGCGAAGCTCTATCGGGTCAATTTTGAGTTCTTGCGCGAGTTCGTCCATCGCCGATTCGAGCGCGAAAGTTCCCGGTGTCTCTCCCGGCGCGCGCATAAATGTCGGCGTTCCGATATTTAATTTTGCAACTTTATAAGTGATTTCCCGGTTCGGTGCGTCATATAAAACTTTCGTCTGCACGCCGCTTTGCTCAAAAAATTGCGAAAGATTTGCGTATGTGTCGCTGTGATGACGAATCGCCGAAAGTTTCCCGCTCTTGTCCGCCGCCAGCGCAACCTTTTGGATAGTATCGGCGCGTCGCCCGACATTCGTTGTCATCATCTGTCTGGTCAAGACGAATTTTACGGGACGATTCAGATTTTTCGCCGCCATCGCCGCCAGCAAAATATGCGCCCACTGCGCTCCTTTACAGCCGAAACCGCCGCCGACGAACGGCGAAATCACCTGCACGTTATCGGGCTTTAAATCAAAGAAATACGCCGCCGTGCCTTGCGCTGCTTTCACGCCCTGCGTCGCATCGTAAATCGTTAATTTATCCGCGCCTTGCCAAACGGCAACGGTCGCGTGCGGCTCCATCGGGTGATGATTTTCCGTCGGCGTCGTATAAGTCTGCTCGATTTTGACAAACGCGGATTTGATGGCGTTTGCCGCATTTCCTTCGTTTGTCTGCGCTCTTTCGGGAACAAAACCGCCTTTTGATTTGAAGTCTCCCGCCAATTCTTTTTCAAGGTCAGTCGCCGGAGTTTCCTGCTTATAAGTTACTTTGACGAGTCCGGCGGCGGCGCGGGCTTGCTCGTAAGTTTCGGCAACCGCGAGCGCGATATACTGCCCGTAATAATGAACTTTGTTGTCCTGTATCGGCAAAAGCTGTTCGCCGAGAAATCCGCCGGTCTTTCTCATTTCCTGCGGATTTATTTCTTTAAAACGCGGCGCATTTTCGTGCGTGAAAATTTTTACAACGCCGCCCGCTTTTTCCGCCGCGCTTGTGTCAATCGCAGTAATCGCGCCTTTTCCAATCGTCGAGCGCACCGGAAAAGCATAAGCCATTTTCGGCTGATTAAATTCGGCGGCATATTTCGCCGCGCCCGTAACTTTCAGTCTGGCATCTTTGCGGTCAATCGGTTTGCCGATTACGTCTCCAATCATACTGCTGCACCTCCGTTCATCGCGCGTTCAAGAGCGCGGACAATCGCCCGTTTGCCGAGTTCGATTTTGTAGGAATTATATTTAAAGGCTTTCGCGTTTTTCATTTCGGCTTCGGCGGCTTGTTTGAAATTCGCTTCGTCGGCGGATTTTCCAACCAAGAATTTTTCCGCCTCAATTGCACGCCAAGGTTTGTGCGCCACGCCGCCCATTGCAACTCTGGCTTGTTTGATTTTATTTCCGTCCATTTCCAATGCGGCGGCAACGGACACAAGCGCGAAGGCATAGCTCGAACGGTCGCGGACTTTCAAATAATAAGATTTTTCGGCGAACGAGTTTTTCGGCAGTTCGATTGATTGAATCAACTCGTCGTGCGCGAGATTGTTGTCTTTTTCAGGCGTGTCGCCCGGCAAGCGGTGAAAATCAGCAAACGCAATGCTTCGCTCTTTGCCGCCCGCACCGCGAACTTTTACAACGGCATCGAGCGCGGCGAGCGCAACGCACATATCCGACGGCATTACGGCGATACATTTCTCAGACCAACCGAAAACGGCGTGAATGCGGTTGATGCCTTCGAGCGCGCCGCAGCCCGTTCCCGGCTCGCGTTTGTTGCACGGCATTGCAATATCGTAAAAGTATTGACATCGCGTTCGCTGCATCAGATTTCCGCCGTTCGTCGCCATATTTCTAAGCTGTTGAGACGCGCCCGCCAGAATCGCCTGCGCCAGAAGCGGATAATTTTGACGAACGAACGGATGATTCGCCGTTTCTGAATTTCGCGCCAGCGCGCCGATGGATAAACCGTTGCCGGTCGTTTTAATCTGCGCCAAAGCCAGCCGCGAAACGTCAACGAGCGCCGACGGATTTTCCACGCCTTCTTTCATTAAATCAAGCAGATTCGTGCCGCCCGCGATAAATTTCGCCTTCGTGTCGGCGGAAACTTTTGCAACGGCGTTTTCGGCATCGGTTGCGCGCGCGTAATTAAACTGTTTCATCCCGTTGCTCCTTTTCGGCGGTAAATTGCCAAGTTTGCGAAACCGCGCGTCCGGTGTGAACTTCGCGGATTGCCGCGACAATATTCGGATACGCGCCGCAGCGACAGAGATTGCCGCTCATTCGTTCCTTGATTTCTTCGTCAGACAACTGCACGGCGCGCGACTTTGAACGGAGATTTGTCGAAACATAACTTGCTTCGCCGTTTTTTGCTTCCGTTAAAAGAGCGACAGCCGAGCAGATTTGTCCCGGCGTGCAGTAGCCGCACTGAAAGCCGTCGTGTTTGACAAACGCTTCCTGAACTGGATGAAGCGCGTTGCCTTTCGCCAAACCTTCAATCGTCGTAATATCCGAGCCGTCGCTCATCACCGCCAAAGTCAAACACGACAACACGCGCCGACCATTTACCAACACGGTGCAAGCGCCGCACTGCCCGTGGTCGCAGCCTTTTTTCGTGCCGGTCAAATCGAGTCGTTCGCGCAGGGCGTCGAGAAGACTGACGCGCGGCTCGACGTTGACAATCTTTTCCGCGCCGTTGATGCGAAGTTTAACGGCAATTGTATCCGCCGCAGAATTGTCCGCCGCAAAAGTCGAAGGTTCAGACGGCACAGAAG
>JALYZF010000101.1 GCA_030948995.1 Acidobacteriota bacterium | reverse complement strand
ATGTATGACAATAGCGGCAGTCAATTCCGTCGTCGCCGACGTGGTGTTTGTGGCTGAATTGGACGGGCTGTTGGCGCTCAAGATAACGGTTGGTTAAATACGACGAGCGCGCAACCTGCGTGTAAACGTAAAAAGCGACTCCGCCGAGAAGAATTGCCGCTACAAGACTCGCTTTGGCTACATTGTTCGCGCCGTGATGAAATAATTGTGCCATTTTTATATCTTGTCTGAAATTTATAGTTTTCCCTATATCGAATTTATGAAAAATTCGATTGGGCAAATTCTATATTTTTTATTTATAAAAACTACTGCAAAATCTAACTTTAGATTTTACTTAATCTGGACAAATCCGCAAATTACACTTCAAAAATAATTTTTCACGTAACTTTGTGCAAGTTTTCACTAAATTAGTTTTGCTGATAAGTTTGATTAAGTTTCCCGATTTATGAAACGCACGCTTATTTAGCGGAAAGAAGCGCGACGCCGACTGCCGCCGCCGATTCGCCAAGTTCGCCCGTGACGATTTCCGTTCCTTTGAAGGAAGGCGTGAAAGAGAGTTCTCCAGCTCGCCTGATAATCGAGTCCAAAACCAAATGCTCGGCTTGCATAATCTCGCCGCCGACGACAATTCGTTCAATGTTCAGCAAATTTATCACGCCCGCGACCGCCGCACCGACGTAAGTTCCCGTTCGTTCGAGCATCATCCGCGAAAAATCGTCTTGATTTTTCGCCGCCTGCACAACGTCTGCCAGTGTGATTTTTTCTTCCGGTATGCGATTTAAAGAAGACGTGCTGTCTTGATGAAAACGACTGCGCGTGCGGCGCACGATATTGGCGGCGGAAGCTACGTCTTCAAGACGCATTCCTTCGGAATTGACGGCGACCTGTCCGAACTCGCCCGCAAAACCCGACGCGCCGCGCCAGATTTTGCCGCCAAATATAAGAGCGCCGCCGATTCCTGCGCCGAGTGTGACGTAAAACATATCGCGGCAGCCGCGTCCTGCGCCCAAAGAAAATTCTCCGAAAGCGGCAGCGTTCGCGTCGTTTTCGATTGTAATTTTAAGCCCTGTCGAAGTTTCAACCTGACTTAAAAAATCTGTTTTTTCCTGTTCGGGAATGGAAGTCGAGACGGCGACGCGGCGCGTTTTGCGGTGAAGCAAACCCGGCACGGCTAAACCGATTTTTTCGACGTTGCCGAATTTGTTTTTCGCCTCGTTGATAAACTTGATTAGCTGCGCCAGCATCTCCGCGCCGTCAGTCGTCCCGGTTTTAAGGCTGTCGCCTATCGTTCCGTTTCTATCAATCGAGACGGCTTTAAACGCCGTTTTAGAAACCTCGACGCCGACCAGCTTTTCATTTTGATTTTCGGTTTCGCTCATTGACTGAAAAATGCTTTTGTAAATTGAAAGGCAAAAAAAACTTACGAGGATTTTAGACATTTGCTTATCAAACTGTCAAACACAAGTTTTTAGAAAAATTGATTTTACGATTTTTAAGACGAGAGAGAGATTTTTAGCGGAGTTTTTGTTGACCTTATTAAAGAGAAGAATTTATTTTTCATTGTTTGTCTGAAGTTAAAAAGATTTCTTGATTTCTTTAATCAACTTATTCTTATCAGTCTTAATTTCAACTGCGCCACGAAAACCATCAACGACTAAGTAACTTGATTTATAATCGAAAGGTTTTGTAATGATTCCATAATTCTGTTTGTTGAACTCAATCGTTCCTATACCTTCTAATTTTTTATCGTTATTAGGTTCTAAAAAAAGCACATATTCGTTTCCTTTGAATAGTTTTGGATCGCTTAATCCCAGAATTGCATATGCCCCGTAAAGAAAGATATTTGCATACTTGTTTTCTCCAATTTTTTCCGTCTTGATTTTTCCTTTGAGCGTTTCCGTTACCTTTACTCGAAACACCATTCCTACATAAATATCTCTTTCACTTGGATTAGGATTATCTGGACTCAGTTTTAATTTTTCAGGTCGTCCCACTCGGTGTTCATCTTCAACAGTTCCGACTATAATTACCTTACTATGGTCAGCTAGCTCTTTCCAGTATTCTCTAGGAAATGTTTGTCCTAAAACCTCCAAAGAAAGGAAACCAATAAGCAAAATGGCTATAACAACTTTTTTTAGCATAATAATATATCCTCTACAGCTGCCCATAAGGTTGACACTCTAGTTGAAACAAATATCGCGCGAGAGAACGACAAAGATGCTTTAAACATTTTGAGCTTGCCTCCGTTTGATGAAAAGTTATACGGGACTTTACTAATTGTCGGGTGCAGATTGATGTTGTGCCTGTTTTATTCGTATGTCAATAAAATTTTTTGGAGTTCGGTTATATTCGAGAAAGGCGAAACAGGCTTTTAATAAGCGGTAACAATTAATTAAAATGTGATTTTATATTCAAGAATGCCTCGCGCAATTTTCAATTCCGGTTTGTTCTCCTTTGACTGAAACGCATAGAGAAAGTTAATCTTTGATAGTTTTTGAAATTTATTTTCCCGTTTGGTTTATGGAGCATCTTTCACAGCTAATCGAACAATACGGCGTTTACGGAGTTTTCGCGCTCTGCACGGTCGAAGGCGATATGACGCTGCTGCTGTCGGGCGTGATGGCGCACGGCGGTTTTTTCGGAAGCTACGGATTTTTTTGGGTCTTTGTTGCGGGAACTTTGGGCGGTGTTGCCGGCGATACGGTTGCTTATACGTTCGGGCGCGTTTGTCGGGAAACTGTTAAGGATTATCGTTTTTACAGAATGGCGCAGCCGCGCATCGAAAAGCTGATTGATAAATTCGGCGGTTTCGCCATCATCATTTCAAAATATATCTACGGAATTCGCGCCACAATGTGCGTTTTTAACGGCATCGGCAGAATGCCTTTCTGGCGATTTCTGCTGCTCGACACGGTTGGGTGCGCGCTTTGGGTTTTGATTTTGTCGGGCGCTGGCTATTTTTTCAGCGGCGCGATTACGACTGTTCTCGGCGATTTCAAGCGCATCGGTATGTGGCTGTTTTTTATCGTAATGATTGGCGTCGTCGCTTTTTATATTATCGAACGCTACTGGCTGTCGGAAAAGGTCGAAGAAGTCCGACCGGAGACGATTTTGAAACTCGAAGAAAAAATTCACGGTATCGAAGAAGTCGCGCAGGTAAAATTGCACGACATCGGCGAGCGGCTTCACTTGACCAACTCACCGAATAAGGAAGAAGGCGATAGGAAAAAGGCAAAAGGCAAAATTACAGGCGAAGAACGAGAAAAATTCGTCGCCAAATAATTCAAAAATAACAATTCAAAATTCAAAATCAAAAACTGTCCGATAACTTTGAATTTTAAATCCTAAATCTCCTGCATTAGACTTTGAACCGACTAAAAACTTTATGATAATCGAAACATCCGCGCCGACGAGGGTTGACCTTGCGGGCGGAACAATTGATATTCCGCCGCTTTTTCTTTTTCACGAAGGCGCTTCGACCGTAAATTTCGCCGTCGATTTGATGGCGCGTTGCCGCATCGAAACGCGCGCCGACGATAAAATTATTCTCGAATCGATTGACCGCGGCGTCGCTCTGGAAACTTCGCTTGAAAAATTTCACGAACTCGCGCACGAGCCGCGTCTCGAACTGCTCGCAAAATTGGTTTATTTTTTCAGACCCGAAACCGGATTTCAGATGACGACAAACTCCGAAGCTCCCGCCGGTGCGGGACTTGCCGGTTCTTCGACTCTTAATATCGCTTGTATTGGTGCGCTTAATAAATTAGTCGGCGACCGCTACGAGCCGGAGAAATTTATCCCGATTGCGGCAAATGTCGAATGCCAAGTGATAAAAGTTCCGACCGGCTTTCAGGATTATTACTCGGCGCAATACGGCGGCGCGGCGGCAATCCATTTTCACCCCGACGGAATGAGGCGCGAAGCATTGGACGTTGACGTTAAAACGCTCGAAGACAGAATCGTCGTTCTCTATACGGGCGAGCCGCGAAATTCCGGCACAAACAACTGGGAAATCACGAAACGACACATTGATGGCGACAAGGAAACTTTCGATATTTTTGAAGG
>JALYZF010000088.1 GCA_030948995.1 Acidobacteriota bacterium | reverse complement strand
GAATATTCGCTTCGCTCAAAATGCTTTCTAAATCTTTGTCGAGCAAGTAAAACTTTTCCGCTCTGACGGGCTGAATGCTGCCGGAATTTGTAGAAATTTTTGCTTCCAACGTGACAGAGCCTTTATCCGGCGCGGGCGCTGTAACCGATTGTCCGGGAACGCTGGTAATTGTCGTCTGCGACGGCGGCGCGGGCGGAAGCGCGGTAGTTGTCATCGGCGGCGCGACAGTGGTCGTCGAAGGCGGAACGGTTACTGTTTGAGCGCTTGTCGAATTACTGAGCGGCGCGCCGCCCGGTCTTTGCGTATTGATGCTGACGTTGATGTTGCGCTGATTGGCGGTGTCGTCATTGTTTCGCATATAGGCGAACAAAACGAAAAGCAGAATAATGCCGAGCAGTCCGAGCGGTATAAAAATCCATTTCGGAAAATCGTCTCGTTCCGGTGCTTCCGCTACGACGACTCTGCGATGCACGACGGCAGGCGGCGCAAACGGATGACCGCAATTCGGACAAGCCGACGCCGTTGCCGAAACTTCGTGCGCGCATTCTGGACAAGTTATTAAAGACATCAAAAATTCCTCCAAATTTTAATAAAACTAATTATCAATCCCTTTTAAGATTAGCATTTTCCAACGAAAATATATATTAGTTTTTTCGTCTCAAACCGCCGCGCGAATTTGCCGGCGCATATTCTTTCGGCTTTGTTTTTCAGAGCCGCGACTTGAATTATAAAAAATAAAATTAACCGTCTTAGAAAAAATTCGGCTGCCGCTTGAACGGGCGAGTTTTCGACAAATCGGTTTTTTTAGTGCAAAGTTGGAAGAAACAACAATTACGCCGCATTACCAAAGGCGGAACGATTTGTAATTTTGCAAAAATTTATGAGCCAAGAAGATAAGAAAAAAACGCTTTTAGAGAGCGAACAGACGCCTGAGACGGAGAATGTTTTGGAAAATGGAAACGAATTTCCGCTCGGCGAATTCAAATTAAATTTAATTTCATCGGCGGATACGATTAAAAAGAAAGGCGCGCGTAAAGCCGCTAAAAGCGCGAAAGCTGATTTTGCGCCGAAAGCTGAGCAAGAGAAGATTTCAAAGGACAAAAAAATTGGTGCGGTTGAAATTGAAGACCCGATTTTCAAACAACTCGCCGCGCCGCACCTGCCGCGACTAGCTAAAGAAAATCGCGCGCGCCTGCAAATGCAGTCGCCGACGCGCCTTAATTTTTACTGGACGGTTAAAGACAATCCGTTTGAAGCTCTGCGCCGCACCTTTGGCAAAAACGCGGGAAATTACACGCTCGTCGCCAAACTTCTCAATCAGACAACGAGCCGCGAGGAAATTTTTCCAATCGAAGCCGAAGGCTCTCGGTGGTTTGACGTTGACGCAAATTCTGTTTACCGCGCGGAAATCGGCTTTTATGCGCCGAATCGTCCATTCGTTCGCGTGATGTTTTCTAATTCGGTTGAGACGCCGAGAAAAAATCCGTCGCCGCGCCCAGCCGCCGATTCGGATTGGGCGGTTTCGGCTGACCGTTTCGCGCAGGTTTTGGATAATTCAGGCTTCTTGCAAGACGCTTTTGAAGTCGCGCTCGCGGGCGACGATTATGCGGCAGCGGAACGAGCCACGCAGACGGCTTTCGCGCAAATGTTCGGCGAAACAGAAAACGAATCTGCCGCAAACGACACGAGCGAAATGCGTTTTGCTTTGCTCGCTTTGGCTTCGGGCTACACGCTGGAAAGTCTGCGCGGGCAAATCAGCCGCAGCCTTTTCGCCAAATTTCAGGAACACGCCGAAAACTTAAGCGCGGAAAAAGCGCTTGCCGCATTGCAGGAAAATTTTGGCGTATCCACAGGAGAAAATATTGAACAGGAAACTTTTACAGGATTGGTTTTCGGCGCAACCATTGTTAATTTTCCGCGCGTATCAAAACGCAAGTTTTTGTCCAAATTAAAACCTGCCAGTTCTTTTAACTTCAGAATAACGTAGTTAAAGATAACCAAAAGCAGAGAAAATGCGAAAAACAAACAAGCGAAAATCCAAAATCTAAAATCGAATTATGCCCGTCGGTTATTTCAGCTTAATTTTACACGCTCATCTGCCGTTCGTGCGCCATCCCGAATACCCGGAGTTTTTGGAAGAAGACTGGCTGTATGAAGCGATAACCGAAGTTTACCTGCCGCTGATTTTTATTTTTCAAAATCTGCACGAAACAGGCGCGCGTCCGCGTCTGGCGATAAACGTTTCGCCGCCGCTGTGCGAGATGTTGTCGGATAAATTGCTTGAGACGCGATACACGCGGCATCTGGAAAATTTAATCGAACTGGCGAAAAAAGAAGTCGAGCGCACGAGCAAAAAAGCGCCGGAATTTTTCGATGCGGCGCGAATGTATGTCAAAACTTTAAGCGCCGCGCTCGATTTATGGAACAATAAATATCAGCGAAATCTAATAAACGCTTTTCGGCAGCTTCAAGATGAAGGCGTTTTGGAAATTATCACTTGCGGCGCAACACACGGATTTTTGCCCCTGATTTCCACGCAGGAAGCAAGACGCGCGCAAATCGAAGTTGCCGTTAAAAATTATCAAAAACATTTCGGCAGACATCCGCGCGGCATTTGGCTGCCAGAATGCGCGTATGAGCCGGGAATCGAAACGCTTTTAAAAGACGCTGGAATCGAATATTTTATCGGCGATTCGCACGCGCTTCTCTACGGCGAGCCGCGCCCGCGTTTCGGCGTTCACGCGCCCGTCGTCTGTCCGAACGGCGTCGCGGTTTTCGCGCGCGATGTCGAAACTTCGCAGCAAGTTTGGAGCGCGGAAGTCGGCTACCCGGGCAATGTCGTTTACCGAGAATTTTACCGCGATGTCGGCTGGGATTTGCCGTTTGAATACATCAAACCTTTTTTGCACAAGGACGAAAATCGCCGCGGTTTAGGTTTAAAGTATTACCGAATCACGGGCAAAACCGAACATAAACAGCCGTATATTCCCGAACTTGCTCGTTTGAAAGCAGCCGAAGACGCTTCGGATTTTATCAACAATCGCATTGAGCAAGCGCATGTTTTGCGCGAAACTTTCCAAGGTCATCCGCCGCTCGTAACGTCGCCGTATGACGCCGAACTTTACGGACACTGGTGGTTTGAAGGTCCCCAGTTTCTCGATTTTCTTTTTCGCAAACTTCATTACGACCAAACGGAAATTAAAGCAATCACGCCCGGCGATTTCCTCGACGCGCAAATACCGATTCAGATTCAACAGCCGTCGGCATCGAGCTGGGGCGAAAACGGTTATTACAAAGTCTGGCTAAACGAGGGAAATTCGTGGATGTATCCTTACAGCCACGATGCGGAACGGCGAATGACCGAACTCGCCAATCGTTTTGAACACCCGAACGAAATTGAAATGCGCGTTTTGAATCAACTCGCCCGCGAACTTCTTCTTGCGCAATCGAGCGATTGGGCGTTTCAAATTTATCAAGGCACGACCGTTCAATATTCCACGCGACGTTTCGAGTCGCACGTTCAACGCTTTGATTTGCTGGCAAATATGCTTGAAAAAAATGAGTTTAATGAAGACCTTTTACGGGAAATCGAAAATCGCGACAATATTTTTGCGGAAATTGATTACAGAATTTACCGAAGCTGAACAAAATCTCTCTTACGTTTGCCTTAACATTTCGGTAAAGTTATCATTCTCTTTCATTTCTCGGAGGAATTTTTAATGGTTGAAAAAGGTGTGGAGATTGCGCCCGCAAGCGGCAAACTCGGAATCTTGCTGGTCGGGTTAGGCGCGGTCAGCACGACTTTTGTTGCGGGTGTCGAAGCGATTCGCAAGGGAACGGCGAAGCCGATTGGAAGTCTCACGCAGATGGGAACGATTCGGCTTGGCAAACGAACCGACAACAATTGTCCGAAGATAAAAGATTTTGTCCCGCTCGCCGATTTGAGCGACGTTGTATTCGGCGCGTGGGATATTTTCGCGGATTCGGCTTATGACGCCGCGCTTCACGCCGGAGTTTTGGAAAAGGCGCTGGTTGAAGATTTGCGCGAACAGCTTTCGTCTTTGAAACCGATGCCTGCCGTTTTCGAGCATAATTACGTCAAGCGTTTGAACGGCACAAATATAAAACAAGGCAAGAATAAAATGGAGCTTGCCGAACAATTGATTGCCGACATCGCGCGTTTCAAATCGGAAAAAGGCTGCGACCGCCTCGTTATTGTCTGGGCAGCTTCGACCGAAATTTTTCTTGAACAATCGGCGGTTCATCAAACTTTGGAAGCGTTTGAAAAAGGTCTTTACGACGACGACCCGTTAATCGCGCCTTCGATGATTTACGCTTACGCCGCGCTCAAATCAAATGTGCCGTTTGCCAACGGCGCGCCGAATTTGTCGTGCGATATTCCCGCATTAACGAAACTTGCCGAAGAAAATAACGTGCCGATTTGCGGTAAGGATTTCAAAACCGGACAAACGCTGATGAAAACTATTATCGCGCCCGGTTTGAAATCGAGAATGCTCGGCTTGGAAGGCTGGTATTCGACAAATATTTTAGGAAACCGCGACGGCGAAGTTCTTGACGACCCGGAAAATTTCAAGACGAAAGAAGAATCAAAATTATCGGTTCTCGAACATATTTTGCAACCGGAAGTTTATCCAGAGCTTTACAAAGATTTCGCGCACGTCGTCCGCATCAATTATTATCCGCCGCGCGGCGACAACAAGGAAGGCTGGGACAGTATCGATATTTTCGGCTGGCTCGGCTACAAAATGCAGATAAAAATCGATTTCCTCTGCCGCGATTCAATTCTCGCCGCGCCGCTGGTTTTAGACCTTGCGTTGTTTATGGATTTAGCGCAGCGCGCCGGAATGCGAGGCATTCAAGAATGGCTGTCGTTTTATTTCAAAGCGCCGCAAACAGCGCCCGGACTCTACCCGGAACACGATATTTTTATCCAATTGATGAAGCTGAAAAATACTTTGCGCCATTTGAAAGGCGAAGATTTGATTACGCATTTGGGTTTAGAATACTACGACTAGAATTAGCGTCCGCAAGCAGACGTTACAAAATCAGATGTTATGATTGCCAAAATAAATTAGGCAATAACTCGATTAATGCGATAAAACAATGGAAAAGGGACGATGGGATTTTCTATATTCTAAACACCTGCTAATTGCATTATTCTTTACGCTCCTTTTAATCGCGTTTGAATTCGCTTTGTTCTCGAAGTATTACGAAAGTTTCAACATAATAAAATTCCTCGAAAGCGGCATATATCTAAAGCCGGTTAAAGTCGTAGCTCTTTCGATACCTTCATTTGTTTTGGCAATCTTTTTTGTGTGGGCAGCTTTAATTTCGCCCTACAAATATAGAATCGTTTATCTTGCGCTTTTCTGTTTGGGCGTTCTGACCGAATATGGTTATCAAGATGCCTTTAATCGTTTTACAAATTCCGAAGACGCGGCAAACGCTCTTTTTGCCGCCGATTCGCGGATTATGTTCAATAGTATGTCGGGTTATTTCGATAATCTTGCCGTCATACCTTGTATAGCATTTGCGCTCGTTCTGATTTTTATAAAGCCGATTCGGATAAACGGATTAAAACTTTTTCTCGCCGTTTTGTTATTGTTCGTTGGATTTCTCTCTTTTACGGCTTATGTCAGCACAAATACATTTCCTTCCGTTTCGTTCAACGCATTTTACCGGACCGTCGTCGGTTTTCCGGTTAATTGGTATGTGGGTTCGTTGACGCAGCCGGCTTTAATTACTTTCTATAATACTCCGCGCCAAAAAATTATCTTTCAAGCCGAGCGCACGCCGGATAATAACATCGTTTTTATCGTCGATGAATCGATGCGCGGCGACCATTTAAGTCTGAACGGTTACGCGCGGCAAACCACGCCTTTTCTCCAGCAATTAAATAAAAAAGGTTTGATAAAAAATTGGGGAATTGCGGTTTCTGGAACGACTTGCAGCATAACTTCAAACAATTTGCTGCTGACCGGCGTCAGCGAGCTTCCAGACCTTGAAGGCAATGTCTACCGATTTCCCACAATTTTTCAATATGCAAAAGCGATGGGTTATAAGACGTTTTATTTTGACGGACAGCTTTCCTATCGCTGGAACGGAAAGTCCACCGATATAGAAGATTTTGGAGAATGGGTAACCGCGTCCGATTTGCATCAAGAAAATTGGTCTGAAAATGACGCGGAGATTGCCCGCCGCGTCAAACAAGTTGTCGCTGGCTCGACGGGCAATTTTATCTGGATTAACAAATTCGGTGTCCATCCGCCGTATTTTGCTTCTTATCCAAGCTCGGCAAGCGTCTGGCTTCCGATTCCGCAGAAAAATAACGGCTTTGCTTTGTCGCAAACTGAAACCACTCAGGAAGAATTAATAAATAATTACGACAACGCCATTTTCTACAATTCACAGAGTTTTTTTACAAATCTTTTAGCCGACGGCGCGGCAAAAA
This sequence comes from Acidobacteriota bacterium, assembly GCA_030948995.1. Classification (GTDB taxonomy): domain Bacteria; phylum Acidobacteriota; class Blastocatellia; order Pyrinomonadales; family Pyrinomonadaceae. The sequence continues at coordinate 5,930 of JALYZF010000088.1, read as the reverse complement.
ATACTTTTTATTTTTATACGTCCGACCACGGGCAAAATCTGCTTGAAAACGGCAAGACTCTCTCGCATTGCTCAAATACCCGTAACGAAGCGAACGTTCCGCTTTTTATCGTCGCCGACCCGCTCATTTTGCCCAGCGCCGATACAAATTACAAAGCGTCGCACTCAAATATTTTCGCAACGCTGTTAGATTTAATGAATTTTCCCGAAAACGAGCGCGCTCAGAAATACTCGCTTTCGCTTTTGAAAGCCAAAGCAACGGACACTAAACCGAGATTTTATTTTGAAGGCAATCTAACGAGCCGTTTCTCAAACGGAAAATATCTTTTCGACCAATAACGGCAAATCAGTTTGGAAATTGTTTTTATTCAATTGATGAAGCTGAAAAATACTTTGCGGCTCATCACTGAAATCATTTCGGCGGATTGACGTGAAGTGTGCAGAAATCCTTCGGCTCTTCGCCTTCTTTGAAAGTTTTTGGTTGTTTGTTCGGGCAGTTTGCCGTCGCGCGCAACCCCGTTACCGGACAAATCATAACGGTTACGGTTCGCTCGAAATCAGGCTCGGCAGTGTCCGGTTGCTGCGGATATGGCGAAGAGTTTCGCTGATTTTGCTGCTGCGCGTCCTGCCAAGTCGTAAACGGCGTTGCGGTCGCTTCTGGAATCGTCTGAACAGTTCCCTGTAAATCATCAGCGGTTGCTTCATTTGTTGGCAGGAGAACTTTATTCGGCATCGTTCCGCTGATAAATAATTCAATGCGGCGGAATTCCGGCGGAACTTCCGAGACGTAAATTTTCGCTTCGTCCGGGTTTTGAGGCAGAGTTTGAGAATTTGAATTTGTGTTGGCGGCATTCTTTAAAGCGGTTTGCTGCGCCTGAACCGAATCGGCTTCGGCGTTTGTTAATTCTCGAATCAGCGAGCCGTTGCGCGTGTCGATTTCGCCTTTGCGAATCGTAGGCGGCATTTGCCAATCGCCGTTCCAGTCGGGATGTTGATTCAATGCTTCGCGCATAAAATCCGCCCAAATCGGCAGCGCCGAATCCGCGCCTTTCATTCCGAGGTCGTCGCCGTCGTCAAAGCCGACGTAGACGACGCAGACCAAATCCGGCGTAAATCCTGCAAACCAGCCGTCGCGCGAAGTTCCCGTCTTTCCGGCGAATCCGGTTTTCCCCGCTACGTTTTTAAATCCCCACGCTTTGGCATCAACCGCCGTTCCTTTGTTGATAACGTCCTTCATCATATCGTCCATAATATAAGCGACATCTGGATGAATGACGTTTTTCTTTTCAGCGACGGGCGCGACTACTGTTCTGCCGTCGCCTGTCGTAACGCGGTTGATAGCGAGCGGCGAAACTTTATCGCCTAAATTCGCAAACATCGTATAAGCAGTCGCCATTTGCAGAGGTGTGACTTCACTTGTTCCGAGCGCCATCGAAGGATACGCTTTTTCGACTTTGGGAAGTCCGGCTTTGTTTGCCAGATTCATCACGCGCCCGATGTTGAGTTCCATTCCCAAATCAACCGTGATGACGTTTTTGCTTTTATAAAGCGCTTCGCGCAATGTATATTCTTTGTTTGAAAATGTATCGCCGTAATTGTTCGGCGAATATTTGTCGTTGCCGAAAGTGAAAACTTTTTTCTCGTCTTTGAACATTGTCGCGGCGGTCAAAACGCGCGAGCCTGAATCATACGGCGAATTTATCGCCGTCGCGTAAACGAACGGTTTAAAAACCGAACCGGGCTGGCGCTGCGCGTCGGTTGCGCGGTTAAATTGATTTTCCAGATAATTGCGCCCGCCGACCATCGCCACGATTTCGCCTGTTTTCGGTCTTATCGCAACGAGCGCGGCGTTCAAATTTCCTTTCTGCTTTTTCGGGAAATATTTATCCAACCTTTCGAGCCGTTTATTGACGATTTCATACGCCGCCTTCTGCAAATCCGGGTCAATCGTCGTGTAAACGCGCAAATGCTGTAAGGCTTCGGGGTCTGTTATCAATTTCGGCAATTCTTCGAGCGCGTATTGCGAAAAATATGGCAAGCCCTGTAATTCTTTGGTCGGCGAAACGCGGTGCAAGTCAATCGGCGTTCTTTTAGCTTCGTCGGCTTGCTGAGCGGAAATCGCTCCGGCTTCCGCCATCGAATCTAAAACCTGATTGCGCCGTTCGGTAACTTTATCAAGATTTTTATAAGGATTGTAGCGATTCGGACTGCGGATAATTCCGGCGAGAAATGCGGCTTCCGGCAAGCTCAAAGCCGTAACGTCCTTGCCGAAATAAGCATTCGACGCTTCGCCGACGCCGTAAATGCTGACGCCAGTCTGCTGTCCGAGATAAATCTGGTTGGCGTAAAGCGTAAAAATCTGCTCTTTCGTCAGCCGCGTCTCCAAAATGACGGACATATACGCTTCTTTGATTTTACGCGAAAGCGTTTGTTCACGGCTTAAAAACAGATTTTTGACCAATTGCTGCGTGATTGACGAGCCGCCTTGATTGGCAAGTGGCGAATTCTCGTCGCCTTCGTAACGCCGCCACGCCGCGCGCGCGATGCCGCGAAAATTGACGCCGTAATGCTCGAAAAACGCGCGGTCTTCGGTTACTGTAATGGCTTTGATAAGATTTTGCGGCAAATCGTTAAAAGCCACAGCCTTTCGCCGCCCGTCGCCTTCCGCCGCGATAGAGCTTAACATTCTCGGCTCAAGCTGAGCACGATTTACATCCTTGCCCGCGTCTTCGTCCGTAATCGAAGCGACGGATTTTCCGTCCTTTTTAAATTTCACAAGAAGCGGCTGAAAAACTCGTTTGTCGTCAATCAAAGCGGTAACGCCCGGCTCAATTTCAACGGCATTTTCCTTAATTTCATAACGGCTGCGCGCCGCGTCCGCCTGCTGGTTTTTCTCGACATAACCGGCGAATTTTAGATATTCGACTAAATCTTGCGGCGATATATTTTCTTCCTTTTCAAGCGTTTTCGGCGCGGAATAAATACCGGCGGTGCGCGTGAAAACTTCGCCTCTGAGCAGCAAATCAACTTTGTCGGAATATTCGAGCCAGAAATAAGCGAGAGTTAAACCGACGGCGAGGAGGGCAAACAATGACAAAAACAATGTAACGGGATTGAAAATCAGGCGCAGAATACGTCGGAAAAGAGTCGGCGGCGGTTGTTGAAAAGAATTGATTCGCGCTGGTTTACGCCAGTTTCGCGGCGGAGTTTTTGACTTTTTGCTGACGGTCTGAATTGAATTTGGCATTTTGATTGGCGGTAAACGGTTAGTGAGGTTTTTGTTTTTAGCGGTTGCCTTATAGAATTTTATAAGTTTGAGGGCGCGGTTGTCCAGCTATTTTTCCGAAGCCTATATGAGATGAGCATTTTACCGGAATTTTCCAAAATTACGCGGCGACGGCTGCTGTTTGCAACGGCAGCGATTTTGGCAATGATTGCCTTGGGCGCAATCGGCTTTCACGCATTTGAAAATCTTGATTGGCTCGATAGCTTTTATGTCTCAACAGAAACCGTTACGACCGTCGGTTACGGCGATTTGCCGCCGCGCACGCCGGGCGGAAAATTTTTTGCCAGCGTTTTTATGCTGTTCGGCGTCGGGACGGTTCTTTACGCTTTAACAGTTTTGGCGCAGGCTGTAATTCAATCGGAAATCGTCGAAGCGATGAGCCAGAGGCGAAAAACAAAAGAGATGGAAAACTTAGAAAATCATTACATTGTTTGCGGCGCGGGTCGCGTCGGACGCAGAATCATACGTAATCTTCAAAAGCAGAATCTGCCGTTTGTCGTTATCGAACGCGACGAGCGTAAAATTGCCGAATTTGAAGGCAGCGTCGCGTATATTTTAATCGGCGACGCAACTTCGGAAGAAAATTTAACGCGCGCCGGAGTCAGGCGCGCAAAAGGCTTGGCGAGCTGCCTGCCGGACGATGCGGCAAATGTTTATGTCGTTTTAACAGCGCGCGATATAAACAAAAGTCTTCATATCGTCGCCCGCGCGGTCGAAGAACAAGCCGAACCGAAGCTGATTCGAGCAGGTGCAAACCGCGTTATCGCGCCGATTATTATTGGCGGTCAAAGTATGGCGCGCGCGCTCCTGAAACCGGCGATTGCCGATTTTATGGATTCAATCGTCGCCGAAAATCTCGATTTGGTGTTCGAGGAAATCGCTGTCAAATCCGATTCGATTTACATTGAAAAGGAATTAAAGCAAACTAACATCAGCACGGAATTGAATCTTCTAATCGTCGCCATCCGGCGCAAAAACGGCGAAATGATTTTTCAGCCCGCCGCCGACACACGCATTCTCGAAGGCGATTTGCTCATCGTTATCGGCAAAGCTGAACAGATGCAGAAATTAGTCAGTAGTCAGTAGTCAGAAAAAGACAAGCTGACCACCGACCATCGACTTATGAATATTCTCGTAACAGGCGGCAGTGGTTTTTTGGGGACGCACGTGCGCGAATTTTTCGGCGCGGACGATTTTTCGCGTCGCTCGAATCTTGATTTATTAAATTTGCAAGACGCACAAACGGTTGAAGAATACGACGCGGTAATTCACTTGGCGGCAACGCTCGAAAAATCGCCTGAAGCAGCAGAAGAAGTTTTTCTGACAAACGTCGAAGGCACGATAAATCTGCTTCGCTCGATGCGCGAGGATTCGGTTTTTATTTTTGCTTCGACAAAAGACGTTTATGGCAGATTTGCCGATAATTTTCCAGAAGTTCCCGAAACCTGCCCGACCGTTTATTCCGGGCAATCCGCGCTCGAATGGTCGAAGCTGATTGCCGAACGCTACGTCGAATTTTACGCGCAACAGAGAAATTTTCGCTCGTGTATTTTTCGCCTTTCGACCGTGTATGCGCCTATCTCGGAAGGAAACACGCCGAATTTTGTTTCGCACTATGCCGAGTCGATAAATCAAGGCGAGCCGCTTAGACTTCCCGCCGCGGGCGAGCCGCGAAGAGATTTGTTGTATGTCGAAGATTTTGCGACAGCCTGCGACGCTTTTATCGATTCGATTATCCGGCACGGCGTTTACAATCTCGGCGGCGGCGCGCAAAACGCCATTTCTCTGCGCGATTTAGTCAAAAAGATGGAAGAAATCTCCGGTTGCCAAGCTGTGATTGACGAGGAAAACCCTCTGCCCGCGCCCGTTCCGATGAATTACGTTTCGGATTTGACGCTCGTCCGGCAGGAACTTGATTGGAAACCGGAAATCGATTTGGGTGAAGGATTGAAAAAACTTTTTTAGTGATGAGTGAAAGAAAAATTCCTCAAATCACAGTTGACCACTCAGCACTAACTTCACGGCGCGAGAAGCGTAAACGGATAAACGGGGAAATTTCTGACGACGCCGAAAACGAGCGCGATTATTAAAAAACTCCATATTAAATTCGGGCGAAAAATATTGAAAGACAATCCGCGCCCGCGCGCCGCGACCGAGAGCATCGAAACAAATAAATAAACAAAAATTAAAAGGTAAACCGGAAGAAGCGCGTTAAAATGCAGCGCTCCTAAAACATCGCCGTGAAACAGCGCGTGAAATCCGCGCGTCAAACCGCAGCCCGGACAATTTAAACCAGTCAAAGCGTGAAGCGGACAAACGGGAAAAAATCCAGCCGTTACCGGATTGAAATAAACGACGACGAACGCGCCCGCCGCCGCCGCCAAAATCCCCGCGCCTGCTAAAACGCGCTCTGTTGTTGAAGAAATAGAATTACTCACGTCTTATTTTACTGATGAATTAACCATTCTATTATAACTTTCAGTTAATAATCGGATGACTTCTTCTTTATCTTTTTTAGTCAAAGTGGGTTTATATAAAAATTCCAGTACTTTTGCCAGGTCATTTAACCTTTCCAGAGGTATATCCGAAGGTGCTGAATCAAACATTTCTTTTATCTTAGGTAAATTATTAGTAAAGGAAGATTC
>JALYZF010000076.1 GCA_030948995.1 Acidobacteriota bacterium | reverse complement strand
CGCCAATCTTACGCGCTTTATTTATCTAAAAAAGAAATTACGAGATTTATTTCCACCGACAAGTCAGATTTGGGATGATTCGATAGAACGCCGCAGCCAGATTGACGCGCTTCGCAAAACGGTACTTGTTCACAACGACATTTACGAAAACGATGAGATGCACGTTTTTCCGCAAAGTCAGAGCGAACTTTGGAAAGAAGGTTTTGACGAAGAAAAACAAAAATATATTGGCTCGCAATGGGCAAAATACTTGCGCGCGCCTGAAATTTACTTTCAAATTTTGCAGAGATGCAAAAATAAACTTGTAACCCTTAGCGATTTAGCTAAGGTTCGCTTTGGTATTAAAACAGGTGCAAATGAATTCTTTTATCTTGACGAAGCAGAAATCAAACGAAAGGCAATTGAAAAGCCTTTTTGGACACATAAAAACAAAGAAGGAAAAACCGTATCAAATAAGGCTGTAATGCGCGGGCGTGAGATGACCACGCCAACTATCAACCCAGAAAACCTCGAATCTTTAATTTTGTTCATTAGCAAGGATAAAAAAAAGCTAAAAGGAACAAATGTTTTGAAATATATTGAAGAAGGCGAACAAAAAAATTATAACGAGCGAGAAACTTGTGCTAATCGAGAACCTAAAAGACGTTGGTATGATTTAGGTGAAGATATAAGCGATGTAATTGCGTTTCCGCAGAGATTTCGGCAAAGACATATAGTTTTTCACAACCCGCAGAATGTTTCGCTTAACAAAAATCTTTACGGTGTAAAACCTTATAACGAAAATCTTAACAAGGTAATTGCTATTGCATTGAATTCAACTTGGGTTGCGTTTTGTTTGGAAATAATAGCAAGACAGCCCGGCGGAGGCGGTGCGCCGCTTGATATAGATGTTTATATTGCTGCTAAAGTTTTATTGCCGAAAGCTGAATTTCTTGAAAAGCATAGAAATAAAGTTGAGAAATTAAATATATTAACTCGTGAAATCGGCACAATTTTTGAAGAACTTGGCGCAGATTTGCCCGAAGAATTCGCGTTTGAAAAAGTTAAGAAAGACCGCCTTGAGTTGGATAAAATTATTCTCCGGGATATTCTAGGATTGAGCGAAGCTGAACATTTAGAAATTTATCGCTCGGTGATAGACCTTGTAAGCGCAAGACTTTCGCGGGCGAAATCGGTGAGCAAGCGTAATAAGTCAAAAGGCGGCTCGGTTGCCGACGCGATGACGGGTAATATAGCGGAGGATTTGATTAATGGAGACTGAACAGAAACCGAAAAGAAAACCGTTCGGCGATTTATACAACGAACTCGTTTTGACGCGAAAGGATTTGAAAGAAGTCGAATTGTTCGGGACTGTTTGCCCGCGCGAAACTGAAATAGCGGCTGATTTGTTCGGTTTGAAAATCGTTTTCGGCAAACATCAAATCGACTGCGACACGGAACTCGAAGCGCGGTTTCTCCGAATTTTTGCCGAACTCGGCTGGCGCGAAGTTAAAATGCCGCGAGATGAAAAATACCTAGCCAAAATTCTGCCCGAAATCGAAGCCTTAAAGGAACGCGCCGACCGTCTTTATTTCGAGCGTGAAAAAACCATTTTCAGCCGCAAACTCCGCCGTGAGGTAAAAATGAAATATTATCGCAAAATTTCAAAAACTTATGCCGAATTTCTAGCCGAAAAGCCGAAATCCGGCAGACGCTCAAAGTCAGTCCAGCCCGCCAATTAATAATTTGCTTACCTAAAATAAAAAAATCAGGCTTCCATTTACCATTTGCCGTTTGTCATTTACCATTAAATTTATGAGTTGGATAGACAGCGGCGAGATTTTAGGGCAAATCGGCGAGTTTCTGCGCGAGGATTTAGGACGCGGCGATATTACGACTGCTTCGACGGTTGCGCCTGACGTGCGCGGTTTGGGAAAATTTCTGGCAAAGGAAGACCTTGTTCTCTGCGGCTTGGAAGTGGCGGAAGCGGTTTTCGCCGCGCTCGACCCGGAAAGTCCTGAACTTGAAACAAACTATAACGACGGCGACGAAATCGCAGCGGGAACTGTTTTTGCAACATTAAAAGGCTTTGCCGACATATTGCTGGCGGGCGAGCGCGTTGCGCTTAATCTGATTCAGCGTTTGAGCGGCGTAGCAACGTTGACGCGGGCGTATGTGCACGCGATTGAAGGAACGCGAGCAAAAATCGTCGATACGCGCAAGACGACGCCCGGACTTCGCGTTCTGGAAAAATACGCCGTTACTGTCGGCGGCGGCAAAAATCACCGGATGGGCTTGGACGACGGCGTTTTAATCAAAGACAATCACATCGCGCTCGCGGGCGGAATTACCGAAGCAATCACGATGGCGAAAATAAAGGTCGGACATCTGCACAAAATCGAAATCGAGATAAGCAATTGGGCGCAGCTTCGTGAAGCGGTCGAAGCCGGCGCGGATATTGTCTTGCTCGACAACCAAACGCCGGAAGAAGCCGCTAAACTCGTCGAAATGTCCAGACAATTGAACCCGAACGTTTTAATCGAAGCATCAGGCGGAATGGATTTAGACCGCGTAAGAAGTTTTGCCGAAGCCGGAGTGGATTTAATCTCGGTTGGTAGGCTAACGCATTCGGCAAAGGCTGTGGACATTTCTTTTAAGATTCAAACTATTTAATTAACGGTAAATTCTATACATTAAATATAAGAAACTTCCTTTGATTTACTGATGCCGAAAGGTATAAACCATATCAAAACACCCGACGCAATAATCGCAATCGTGCAGGCAATTCCGCCTTCGATGCCGTAATCGCCGCCCGTCCATAAAGTTATGCCTTTGTCGGTTTCCTGTAAATAAGGCGCGGTCGTCAATGTTGTAATGCCGCTGACGGGCAAGCCGAAAAACGCGCCTTGCAGCCAGTTCCACATCAAATGAATCCCGAACGGAAACCACAAATTGCGCGTTTTTAAATACGCCAGACTAAACCAGATGCCAGCCAGAATCGTGTTCAATGTCGAAAGCCAATCGGTATGCTGATTATTCAGGTGCGCCGAAGCGAAAAACAACGAAGTAAAAACGATTGCCAGCCAAGCAAGGCGCGCCCGCGCAAAAGTCTGCAAAATATAACCGCGAAAATAGGCTTCTTCGGCAAGCGCGCCGATGACGAAAACAAACAGCGAAACGCCCAAAGTCAAAAGAATCGCCGTCGTTCCCATCGTTTGATTTAATTCAAGTTTAATTCCGCCGAAAAGCACGCCGAGCAGAACGGCAAAACCAATCGAAAGCGCGCCGATTGCCAAACCCAACCCTAAATCTCTCCACCAATTTTTTGTAAACCAAAGTCCGAGCGCGCTAAACGGCAAATTTTCAAGAACTCTGCCGCACAACCAGCCCAGAGCAAGGGAAAGCGTTAGCAAAATACCATTCGGAACAACGAATGAAAGAACGCTCCCTTTTTCATAGCTGACAGATAAATTCGCCAGCAGAAATTGAATCGTCTCGCCGAAAAATGCGCCGAAAAAAATAAACAAAAGCTGGAAAATCAAAAAACGCCAGCCGCTTCGCAAATGTCCTGCGTCGTTAAATAAAATATTTTTAATGTTTAAAGGGTTTGCAGTGTTTCGGGCATTCATAAAGTTTATAGAGTTTATAGAGTTTTTGGAGTAAAATGCAAACTCTATGAATACGGAGAATTTTGACAAATCCGGCATTTTAAAAAAGCGCATGCCACCGTGGATTTTAGGAGCATTCGTCGCCGTTTTGCTTCTTCTTCTAGTGCTTCTTCAATCGTCGAATCTCTGGAAAGAGCTCGAAGTCCAATCGGCAAGCGATACGCTTCTGCTTTATGCTCTATCGTCGCTCAACTTTTTTGCGTTCATCATCTTCGGCTTTATTTTCGTCCGCAGTCTAGTTAAACTCGCCCGCGAGCGCCGTGCTTTGCAGCTCGGCTCGAAAATTAAAACGAAACTTTTAATGTATTTCGTTGCCGTCTCGATTCTGCCGATTATGGCGATGGCGTTTTTCTCCTTTTTATTTCTAAACCGCGCGCTCGACCGCTGGTTTACGGACATTCCCCAAAATGTTATGCGCGAACCGCTTCGCATACAGAATCAATCTATCGAAGACCAAACTTTGAAATTGCAGGAAACCGCAAATATGCTGGCGCGCGTTTTGGAAAAACAGGAAATTAAAGAATCGGATTTGCAGGCGATTGTTAAAACAGGGAATTTAACGCGCCTCGAAATATTATCGAAATCTGGCGACGTTATTGCTGCAAGCGAAAAAAATCTCAACGCGGAACAAAGAATCGAACTCGACAAAACGCTTGCTCTTGTTCATCAAAACAAATTGAATGAAAAATCCCTCGCAGACGGACACAATTTCGATGTCGGCATTGCGCCGCTCTCTGGCGGGCGAATGCTGGTCGTCGTGCCGGGTTTTCGCCCGGCGGAAAACGTCTCCGCAATGGTCGAAAACACTCTAAACGAGTTTGAAAAACTCAAACAAAAGCAAGTTACCGTCAGGCAAATCGGTTTTTTAACGCTTGGCGTTTTAACGTTCCTCTTGATTTTCGCGTCAAGCTGGACGGCGTTTTATATTGCGCGCGGCTTGACCGTCCCGATTCGCGCATTAGCGGAAGGCGCGGACGAAATTGCGCGCGGAAATCTATCGCATCGCGTCGATGTCTTAGCCGAAGACGAACTTGCGTTGCTAGTTTCGATATTTAATCAAATGTCGGCAAAGCTGGAGGAAAACTCAGCCGAACTGCGCGAGCGGCGTAAATATATCGAGACAGTTTTGCAATCGCTTTCAACCGGCGTCGTTTCCTTCGACGGCGAAAATCGCGTAACGACGATAAACAAAGCCGCCGCTGAAATGCTCAAATTAGAGACGGCAGATTTCGCCCAATTTAAATTAAAGCAGCTTGTCAGCGAGGAAAACAGGCAGATTTTAGAACGCCTTCTGGCACGTGCACGCCGAATCGGGCAGGCAAGCGAGCAAACCGTTCTGCACCGCGAATTTACCGACGGCACAAGTGCGGCTGAAACAGGCGCGGATTTGCCGGTCGCGCTTTCGGCAACCGTTTTGCCTACAACAAACGGCGAAGCAAGCGGCGCGGTTCTGGTTATCGAAGATTTGTCCGAACTTATCACGGCACAGCGCGCTTCGGCTTGGGCTGAAGTCGCGCGGCGAATGGCGCACGAGATAAAAAATCCGCTGACGCCGATTCAGCTTTCAGCCGAAAGAATCGCCAAAAGATTTTCAAATGGAAATACGAAAGAAAATCATCCACAGATAAACACAGATGAACACGGATTGAAAAACAAAGAACGAAGACCAAAGGACGAAGACCAAAACGCAAAGGTCATTAAAGAAGGAACGGAAACGATTTTGCGCGAAGTTTCCAGCTTGAAATCAATGGTTGACGAATTTTCGCGGTTTGCGCGCCTGCCGAACGTGAAATTGAAAACGGGAAATCTGAACGATGTTGCCAGACAGTCGGCGGCGCTTTACGAAGATAGATTTTCGGATTTGGAGATCCTTTTGAGTTTGGGTAAAGACTTGCCCGATACGATGCTCGATGCGGAACAGATGCGGCGCGTTTTTGTCAATTTAATCGAAAACGCGATTGAAGCGTTTGATAAATCGAACGCGGATAAAAAAATCTTTATTAAAACCTTTAATGATGCGGCGCGCGATTTGGTTGTCGCCGAAATTGCCGACAACGGAGGCGGCATCGCGCCAGCTGATTTTCAAAAACTTTTTCAACCGTATTTCTCGACCAAAGGGCGCGAAACGGGTTTGGGATTGGCAATCGTGCAAAGAATCGTCGGCGAGCATCGCGGGCGCATTAAAGCGGTTTTGAACAAACCGACGGGAGCAAAATTTATCATCGAACTTCCTGTTTCAACATAGAAACGGAGAATGGAAAATTTGTTCTCGTAAATTTTCCATTCTCCGGCTTTCATTTTTTATTTATTCAGCTTGTCCTGAGCCATTTTCTGAATAATTAAATCGGCGAGTTGCGGCACGACTTCCCACGCAATTTCTCTGATGACTTTATCGGAAAGTTTTTCGACGACGCGGGTGGCGATGGCGTCAATTATCTCCGGCGACAAATTTGCCGTATCGAATGATTGTGTTGCCGTCATATCTGTTTTCTGTTCGACGTTTTCTTGAGAATCGCTGGATTGAATCAGTGTTTCGGGCGATGCCTCCGGCTGAAATTCCCGAACGGGCGGCGCGAAGTCTTCTCTGGCGTCTTGCTCAAAAGGCTTGATTATGTCAATTGTTTCATCTTGAAAATCCAAAACGCCGTCGCCGGTCACCGGCGATAAATCGAGCAGATTTATGTCGTCGAGTTCGAGCAGTGAAATGTCGCCATTTGCAGAAGCGTCTTTCTTATCTTTTTCGCCCGAAACGTTCTCCGAAGCATCAATCGAATTTTGCTTGAAATCCGTGCTGGTTTCAAAAAAACTCGACGCGGAATTTTCCGAAACGTCCGTTGTATTTTCACTTTGAAAAGTTTCGTCCGTTACGGGCTCGCTGGCATTTTCATTAGTTGATTGTTCGGCAGAAATCGAATCAGTTTTGCCGGACAGTTCAACGGGTAAACGGGAAGAAAATTTTTGAGATTCGTCGGCGGGAAGACTGCGGATTTGATTAATTTCAATCGTATTTTCGTCGGTTTCGTCAACAGGCAGCGTTTCGTCTTCCGTAGCCGAATCCGTTTGAGACCAAATTTGATGGGCATTGCCGGACAGGGAAGTTTCCTCGCTTTCATCCGTTGCCGCTTCTTCACCGGAAAACGTATTTTCGGGCGAGCCAAGCAGCGCGGTAACCTTGCCGACAAGCTGGCGAATCGATTGAAACGGCTTGGTTAGATAATCGTCCGCGCCGACGCGACGCGCTTCGTCTTCGTCAAACGGCTCGAAAGAACCGACCAGCAGGATAACCGGAATATGCTTGGTTTCCTCGTCTTGCTTGATAATTTCGCAAATCTTGTAGCCGTCAAAACCCGGCATATTAACGTCAACCATCACAAGGTCAGGCGTGGCTTGGACGAATCTTTCCATTGCCGCGTCGCCGTCGCCGACGGCTATAACTTCGATTCCTTCGTCGGCAAACGTTAGATTGACGACTTTTTGAATCGTTATCGAATCGTCGGCTAAAAGTAGTCTTCGTTTTGACACAGGCGGTTTTTTGCTCCTTGAATCTGACTGCTTAATTTTTTAGAGATAAAAGTCTATCTGTTTTGAAAACTATCATTTAACCAAACTTGCCGTCAAGAAAAGTTTTTCGAGAATTTAGTTGTCCTGCACGAACATCCGAAGCATCGTTTGCAGTTGCGAAGTCGTAAAAGGTTTCGGCAAAAAGGCGACCGCGCCCGCCGCAAAACTCTCGGACGAAAGGCGCGGATTCTGTTCAGCCGTCATCATTATAACGGGAATTTTCACCAGACGTTTTTCCGACTGCATATAGCGCAGCAGTTCCGTGCCTTGAATATACGGCATTACGACGTCGAAAATTGCCGCCGTAAAATCCTCGTTCGCTTGAAGAAGTTTGTATGCTTCTTTACCGTCGCGCGCCGAAACGACCGTGAAACCCTCTTTTTCAACTATTACTTTGACCAGACGAAGAATCGCCGGGTCGTCGTCAGCGACAAGAATTTGTTTTTGTGCGTCGCTTTGCTGTTCGTTCATTAATTAAGATTTGTCCTTTTGTCGGTTTGTGAATTTTTATTCTAACAAAAATACTACCAATTCTACGAATTTTCCCGCATTGTGCTAATAAATATTTACAAGGTTTACTGCAAGCTCGATTGCCGCTTTCATACTCGACGGGTCTGCTTTATTTTTTCCGGCAATATCGAGCGCCGTTCCGTGGTCAACCGACGTTCTGACAAGCGGCAAACCGAGCGTTACATTGACCGACGCGCCAAATGATAAACATTTGACGGCAATCGTCGCTTGGTCGTGATAACAGGAAATAACGGCGTCGAATTCACCGCGAAAAGCGCGCAAAAAAATCGTGTCGGGCGAGTATGCGCCGGATACATCGATGCCGAATTTGTCGCGGCACTCGTTTATCGCAGGTATTATCTCGCTCGCTTCTTCCGCGCCGAACATTCCGCCTTCGGATGCGTGCGGGTTGAGTCCGGCAACGGCGATGCGCACGCGCTTTTTCAAAAGTTTGGAAATCGCGGCGTGAGAAAATCTAATTAGCTCGATGAGTTTTTCCTTTTTCACGAGTTCAATCGCATCGCGCAACGCAACGTGCGTCGAAAGTAATACAACGCGCAAATCTCCGGCAAAAAAACTCATCGCAAATTCTTTCGTGCCGGTCAGATAGGCGAGAAATTCCGTATGTCCGGGAAAATCGTAACCGCCCAGAGCGAGCGCTTTTTTGCTGATGGGCGCGGTGGCAATCGCGTCAATCTTTTTTTCCTGCCAGAGCCGAACGGCAGCTTCGATATATTCGGCACTAGCCTTGCCGGTCACGGCGGATTCTTCGCCCGCTACAACTTCGCTGGAAAGATTATTCAAATTACAGACGAGCGTTTGATTTTTATCCGGCAAGACGTTTTCGCCAGCTTCGACGAAATCGAATTCGAGTTTCAAATCGCGCGCCGTTTTTCGCAGAAAAGATTCGTCGCCGATAATAACGGGGACGCAAATATTTTTTATATTTGCGTCGGCGAGAGCTTTGAGAATAATTTCTGCGCCGATTCCGGCGGCGTCGCCCATCGTTATGCCGATGCGCGGCAGAGATATGTCAGGATTTAACTTTTGAGAACTTTTTTCGTTCCGTTCGGCGTTCACGACAGGTATTTTATAATGAATCTGCCGGAATGAAAAAAGCGAAAAGTAAAAATCATCGCTGTATCCGCACGCGTTTAAAATTATTTTGGCTGGGCGATTGTTAGAATGAATAATTCTATCGCTGATGCAATTCGACTATTGAAGGAGAAAAACAAATTATTTGCTTTTCGGTTTCGTTACTTTGGAAACATTTCGCTTATTGCTTCATTTAGAGAAGCTCTGGTTTTAACGCAGCTTGTCATAGCCGTTTTCGAGCAGGAAACGCAAACATTTAAATCGTTGATAATCGGAATTAATCGCGTTTTAAAGTTGTTCGGAAAATCACTTACTTTAGCTTCCAAATTCTTCACCTGTTCTTGCCGGTCTTCCATTACCGTATGACATTGTCGCGCGCTTTCGGCATCGACCGCTTGTCTGAGTGCCTCCATATCTCTGCCTTGTTTTTCGAGTTTTTGCGCGGCTTGTGTGACTTCGATGGCTGCGTTTGTTTGTGCAATCTGCTTGTTTTTTTCGATTTTTGCGGGGTCGGCGACTGAATTTTTAGCTTGCTGCTGTGCGTTGTTTGAACAGGATGTAAAAAGAAATACCGCCAGTAGCGGAACACAGAGTTTTATATATTCCCGTCCGGCGGCAAGAGCAATTGTTTTCATAGAGAGGGCTTTTCAGTTTTGCGGAAGGCGCGAGTCGTTTATTTTTTGCGCTCGTCCGCCTTGAACATATATTTAATACTATGTTTCGGGAGCAGTAAATTCGGCGCGTCCGCACGGTTGATTTTCAGAGCGTCGAGGTCATACCATTCAATTGTGCCTTCTATTTGCTCGCCGTCTTGCAGAACGATTGTCATAAGAGTGCGCGAATCTATCTGCTTTTTGTAATAAAAAGTTTCGGCATTGGTTTCGACCGGCGGCGGCAATTTTTTTCGCGTCTCAGCCGATTCAGGCGCTCGCGGCGGCGCACCTTGCATATTGTTTCTGTCTCTCATAAATTTCAACTCTCCTCGCGTTATAAAATTTCAGTGAGGAAAAGTTTAATTAAATATAAAAACCGAAAATCGCTCTAATCCGCCTGCCTTCTGATAAATGTAGGAACATTGATGTCTTCGTCCTTTTTCAAATCCGAAGGATTGTAAGCCGGAGCGGTTCGGTATTGCACGTCGGAAACGACTTCAGACGGCTTGCCAATCGGCAGCGCAACATTCTTGCGCTGGTCGAATCCGGTGGCGATGACTGTAATTTTTACCGAATCCTTCATACTCTCGTCAAACACGGTTCCGAAAATAATATTGGCATCCTCGTCCGCTTCCTCGTGAATCAAGGAAATCGCTTCTTCAATCTCGTCGAGCGGCATATCTTTGGAGCCTGTGATATTGATAAGCGCGCCGCGCGCTCCGTTGATTGAATTTTCTTCTAAAAGTTTGGAATCGATTGCCGCCTTCATCGCTTTGATAGCCGCGCCTTCGCCCGTGCCGTGTCCGATGCCCATCAGCGCCACGCCCATTCCCTGCATCACGGATTTTACGTCGGCAAAATCGAGATTGATAATTCCCGGCACGGTAATTAAATTACTAATGCCTTGAACGGCTTGCAATAGAATATCGTCAGCGCGCCGGAAGGCTTCCATAATCGAAATTTTTTCCTCGACTTCTTTGAGTTTTGAATTTGGAATCGTAATTATCGTATCGACGCAGCCGCGTAGTTCCGCCAAACCTTCTTCGGCTTGACGCATACGTTTTTTGCCTTCGACGGTAAAAGGCTTGGTCACAACGGCGACGGTCAATGCGCCTAATTCGATGGCGAGCGCGGCAATAACGGGTGCCGCGCCGGTTCCGGTTCCGCCGCCTAAACCCGTGGTGACGAAAACCATATCCGCGCCTTCTAAAACATCCATAATCTTTTCGGTATCTTCGATTGCTGCTTGGCGTCCGATGTCGGGATTTGCGCCTGCGCCCAAGCCTCGCGTCAACTCGCTGCCGAGTTGAATTTTTATCGGCGCTTGCGAATCGTTCAAGGCTTGAACGTCCGTGTTGACGACGATAAATTCGACTCCTTTGATGCCCGCCTCAATCATTCGATTGACCGCGTTGCTGCCGCCGCCGCCGACGCCAATGACGATGATTTTCGCGCCCGTAATCGGCGGCTCGTCAATAAACATTGTGATTCCCGTTTTTTTCATATTATGATGACCGTCCGTCTCGTTATTTTATAAATACCTTTTGTATGAATTTTAACTTCTAAAAACATTTTGTGACGAATTTCGAGGATTTTAGATTTCAACAAGATATTGTGCCTTAGGCGAATCAGCATACAACGATTTGCGTTAAAAAATCCAGCCCGCACGTTACATTTATCTAAATTTTCCCCGAAAATTTTCAAACCACTCGGCAACCTTGCGCGTTGGCGATTTCCCGCCCGAATTTTGCCCGCGAATTTGCGAGCGCATCGAAGTTAAAGCCAACCCGCAGGCAACCGACCATTCGGGACTCAAAACTTCGTCAACCAACCCGCTGAAATGTTTTCTCTCAAGAAATCCGAGCCGCGTCGGTGCGTCGAAAACCTGTTCGGCAATCTCGACCATTCCGCGATTCAAAGAGCCGCCGCCGGTCAGCACGACGCCGCTTGAAATTTGCCCGCCCGCCGTTATAACTTCCTGAGCGATGTGGTGCAGCAATTCGATAGCGCGCGGCTGCATTATGTCGCACAAAATTTCCTTCGACAGTTGCCGCGTTTCCTGCCGACCGACCGGCGTTATTTCAATTATTTCCAGCCGCTCGTCCGCACTCATCAAAAATCCGGCGACGCAGCCGTAAAAATGTTTGATTTTGGTGGCTTCGGGAATTGAAACGCGCAAGCCGACGGCGATGTCTTTTGTAAAATGCATTCCGCCGAACGGGAAAACCGCTGTGTGCTGCACTGCGCCGCGCCGGAAAATCATCAGGGAAGTTACTTCCGCGCCGATATTAACGAGCGCGCAGCCGTATTCCTTGTCGTCGTCGGTCAAAGTGCTTTGCGCCGACGCCAGCGCTTCGAGCATCATACTTTCAACTTCGAGACCGGCACGCTCGACCGCTTTGAAAACGTTCTGCCTGCCCGCGCTCGGACTACTGACGACGTGAATGCGGCTCTCAAGACGCGCGCCGCGCATTCCAATCGGCTCGACGATTCCGTCCTGCCCGTCGATAATAAATTCCTGCGGCAGACGGTCAACAATTTCCCAACCGGCGGGAAGCTGCATCGCGCTCGCCGATTCGACCGCGCGCTCGACATCTTCAGTCATAATCTCGCGTCCCGCGCCCGCTACCGCAACGACGCCGCTTTTATTTTCGCCGCGCAGATGCTCGCCCGAAAGATTAACGGTTACCGCGTGAATTTCCAAACCGCTCATCCGCTCGGCATCTTCGACCGCACGTTTAATTGATTCGGCAACGGCGTCGGTCGTCGTTACGATTCCGCGCCGCAGTCCGCGCGATTCAGCCGCGCCGAAGCCGACAATATTCATCGCGCCGCCGTCCGACGCTTCGCCGACGACGCACCGAACACGGCTCGTGCCGATGTCTAAACCGACTGCTTGTATTTCACGACTCATTTGTTTCAATTACGAGTTACGAACTGCGGAATTACGAATTTGGGGAATGTTCTGACATTCGTAATTCGTAATTTGAAATTCGTAATTTTTTAGTTCACCCGAAATCCCAAAACTTCCTTTTGATTGCTCAAATCGATTGATTTAATTTCTTTGCCGCGTCCGGCAATACGTTCTAAGCCGGTTTGCAGGCGCTTACCCAAATTTTCTCTGGGCAAAATAATCGTTACCGGCTCGCCCGAATCTTGAACCATTGCCTGCGGCTCTTGCAAATCAGATAAATCAACCGCATTGACGCGCTTTGCGAGTTCAAAATTCTGCCATTCGTCGAGCATTTTTAAATAAACTTTAACGCGCTCACGATTGTCTTTTGCCGCTTTGTCGGTTTTATTTTCGTCCCAGCCCTGCATAACAAACGGCGGACGTGTTTCCGATTTTTGAACCGAGCCGAGAATTACCGCATCGTCATCTGCCCAGTAATCGCCGCCGCCGATTCGCACAACTGCACGCGGCACGCGCTCGTTGATGCTGACGCGCAAACCGTCGGGCAAAATGCGCGAAACGACTGCCGATTTTACCAAGGTGAGTTTTTCAACGTCTTCTCGAATCTTTTTCAAATCCGCGTTCCAAACGCCTGATTTTTCTGCTTGACGGCTAGCGATTTTTTCAACCTCATCTTTCGACAGACGATATGTGCCGCGAACGTCGATTGATTTAACGTCGAAAAAAGCGGAAGCCGTAACCGTCCGGTAACCCATAAAAGTCAGAAAACTCAGACAAAACAAAATAGCGACGACAAAAAAGAGCAGAACAAAAAAATTTACGAGATTTCCAGAACTTTTCCTTCCGCGTTTTTTCGTCGCCGTTCGGCTCCTGACAGTTCTTTTTCGTGTTTGTGTCGCCATAGTTTTAATCAATGAAAAATTGGAAAATCTAAGAATCGGTTTTCATATTTTCCACTTTCAATTTTCCATTTTCCGTTCTTTTTAAGACTTCCAAAATCTCTTCAGACATTCGCGTAACGCTGCCCGCGCCTAAGGTTATAACCAAATCATTTGTCTGCAAATTCTCGCAAACTCGTTCGGCGGCAGTTTCGATGCTGCCGACGTAATTAACATTCTTGTGTCCGTATTGCTTGATGTTTTCGGTTAAAACTTCCGCCGTAATTCCTTCAATCGGCGTCTCGCTCGCCGCGTAAATATCTAGAACATAAAGCACGTCGGCGTTATTAAACGCAAGCGCGAATTCGTCCATCAATTCCTGCGTTCTGGTAAAACGGTGCGGCTGGAAAACGACGACCGTGCGCCGCCCGCTCGAACCGTTTTTGGCGGCTGAAAGTGTGGCGACAATCTCGGTCGGATGATGCCCGTAATCGTCAACGACCGTAATTCCTTTTGCCTCGCCTTTAAATTGAAAACGCCTGTCCGCATTTTTGAATTTAGCGAACGCCGCGACAATTTGTTCAAACGGAATATCGAGTTCCAAAGCAACGGCGGTTGCCGCCAGCGCGTTATAAACATTATGCTTGCCCGGCACGGGCAGATTTATCTCGCCTAAAATTTCCGTGCCTTTCCAAACCGTAAAAGTCGAGCCGAAATTGTCGTTATACGCGATGTTATGACCGGAAACGTCGGCTTGCGCGGTCATTCCGTAAGTAACTCTGCGGCGTTTAATTCGCGGAATAATCAATTGAACATTCGGGTCGTCCAAACAGATAACAGCCGCGCCGTAAAACGGAACTTTGTTGATAAAATCCGTAAAGCACTGCACAACGTCATCCATTCCTTTGTAGGATTCCATATGTTCCTTATCAATGTTCGTTACGACCGAAAGCGTCGGGTTGAGCATTAAAAAAGAACGGTCGCTTTCGTCGGCTTCGGTTACAAACCAATCGCTCGTGCCGAGCTTTGCGTTTGAGCCGAGCGTATCGACAATGCCGCCGACAACTGTTGTCGGCTCTAGTCCGGCGTAACCTAAAATCGTCGCAATCATCGAAGTCGTCGTCGTTTTCCCGTGCGTTCCTGCAACGGCGACCGAATACGGTTTTAAGGTCATCAATTCTGCCAACATTTCGGCTCGCGGTATGACGGGAATTTTATTTTCTCTGGCGAAAACAACTTCCGGGTTATCTTCTTTGACAGCCGATGAATAAACGACAACCTGCGCGTCACCGACGTTTTCCGGCGCGTGTCCTTCAAAAATAGTTGCGCCGAGTTTTTCAAGCCGTTCGGTGTTTTTTGATTTCTTCGCGTCCGAGCCAGAAATTTGAAATTCGAGATTGCACAAAACCTCGGCGATGCCGCTCATACCGATGCCGCCGATGCCGATAAAATGAATTTTTTTAACGTGTCGAAACATTTCGATTTTGGATTTTAGATTTCGGATTTTAGATTCTGTGCAGTCTGCAATCTCGAATCTAAAATCAGTTTTCCTTTGTACCGAATACTAAATAAATAAAAAATAAAACTTCGCTTTTTCTTATGCGCGTCATCTGCGTTTGTCTGCGGCTAATTCTTCGATTAAATCAACTGTAACTTCCGCCGCGTCTCGCCGCGCCAACGCGCGCGCCGCCGTTTCCATCTGCGAAATCGTTTCCGGTTTTTCAATCAAATCTTTAATTTCCCGCGCCAGAGTTTCGCCAGACAAATCTTTTTGCAAAATCATTCGCGCCGCGCCCTTTTCGACTAACGCCTCGGCGTTTTTGCGCTGGTGGTCATCCGCCGCAGTCGGCAGCGGAATCATAATCGCCGCTTTTCCGGCGGCGCAAAGTTCGGCGCATGTCGTCGCGCCCGCGCGCGAAATTACAAAATCGCTTTTGGCAAATTCGGCAACTATCGCCGAAATATATTTGCGGACATCTGCAGTTTTCCAATCATTTTCCGCGTAACCCGCTCGCACCGTTTCAAAATCTGCTTCGCCAGTCTGATGCGTAATCTGCAACTGATTTTTGAACGCCTGTAAGTTTTTTAGGGCGTCAATCATCGCGTTATTGATTGCTCGCGCGCCTTGCGAGCCGCCGAAAATCAGCACGCAAAAGTTGTTATTGTCTCTAGCTTTCGGCGCGATGTCAAAGAACTCTTGTCTTACCGGATTTCCCGTAACGACGCCTTTTTTGCCGAAAAATTTTACAGCTTCTTCAAACGTCAGCGCGGCTTTCGTAACAAACGGTGCAAGCCTCCGATTCGTAAAGCCCGGAAGCGCGTTCGAGTCCATAACTAATGTTGGAACGCGCAAAAGGCTCGCCATCAATAGAACAGAACCCGTTACATAACCGCCCGCGCCGACGACGACATCCGGCTGAAAATTTTTTACAAGGCGGCGCGCTTCCAGAAAACTTTTGGGCAAAACAAACACGCCTTTCAGCTTTCCGGCAAAGCCGACGTTTTTCAAACCCGCGCTGTTTATCAAAGACAATTCAAAACCGTTTTCGGGAACGATTTTCGTTTCCAAACCTTTCGCCGTTCCGACAAATAAAACTTCTGAACTGGCGTCGCGCCGCAAAATCTCTTTCGCTACGGCGATTCCCGGATAAATATGCCCGCCCGTTCCGCCGGCGGCAATCAAAACTTTCATCTTTTCAAACGGCTCGCGCTTTAGCTAATTTCGCGCGTTTTTTCGGCTCTCTTTCCGTTTCTACTTTTTCCGTCGAAGTTTGCCCTGCGTATTGCGAAATGTTCAGCAAAATACCGACGGCGGCGAGCGTTACGACAATCGATGAGCCGCCGTAGGAAATAAACGGCAAGGGAATTCCTTTTGCCGGAAGAATCGAAATCACGACCGAGATATTAAATAGCGCCTGCACAATAATTCCCGTTACGATGCCGATTCCCAAAAGCACTCCGAAACGGTCGGGCGCGCCTAGTGCCGCACGAGCGCCGCGCCACAACAGAAATGCAAAAGCTAGAACTACCGCCAGAGTTCCGATTAAACCCAATTCTTCGCCGACGACCGCAAAAATAAAATCCGAATACGGATACGGCAAGTAGAAAAGTTTCTGCTGACCTTTTGCAAAACCTTCGCCCAAAATTCCGCCCGAACCGATGGCGTAAAGACCCTGCACGACTTGGTAACTGCCGTCGGCGGAGTTTTCCCAAGGATTCATAAAAGCAAGAAGTCTCTTCATACGCCAAGGTGAAAAAACGAGAAACGAAACACCGACCAGAAGCAGCGCGCCGACCGTTGAAATTATATGCAGCCATTTTGCGCCCGCCGCAAAATAAACGGTAACGAAAATCGCGCACAAAACCATCGTCGTTCCTAAATCCGGTTCAAGCATTATCAAAGCGCCTAAAAGAATCAGCGCCGACGCGCACGGCAAAACTGTCTCTTTTAATTCGCCCACCAAATCTTCATTTTTCGTCAGGTAATATGCTAGAAAAATCGGCAAAGCAATTTTCGCAATCTCCGACGGCTGAAACGACGCGCCCGGAAAACGTATCCAGCGACGCGCGCCGTTGATTGACGGAAAACCGAAAACGGCGACGAGCAAAATCATTGTGACTGCCAACACTCCGTAAGCGATTGTTTTGTTTTCAAAGCGGTGATAATCAATTCTGCTTGTTGCATACATCGCCGCAAGACCCAGAACCGTAAAGCCGAACTGCTTGTAAAAATATGTAAACTGGCTGACGCCTTCGGTTTCCTTGAGCGCAATCATCGCCGACGCGCTGTAAACCATAATCGAGCCAAACAGGGCAAGACTGGCGGCAACCGCAAACATTAACCAATCAATTCTTAGCTTTTGCGTCATTCTTCATGCGAGTTCAAAGTTCAAAATTGTAATCACAGCTTTGAACTTTGAGCCTTAAACCCCGAACTAATTTCTAAAACTTCCTGCTTAAAAACTTTTCCGCGTTCTTCAAAACTTTTGAACATATCGAAACTCGCGCAGGCAGGCGCAAGCAAAACGGCATCGCCTCGTTCGGCATTTTCAAAACTTTTACGAACCGCGTCTTTCATATCTTCGGCGCGAACGATTTCTGCAAAATTCTTTAATTGATTTTCAATATTCGCCGCATCTTCGCCGATTAAAATTAATTTGCGAACGCTCTTTTCAATAAATTCGCCGAGCGGCGCATACGGCGCGTTTTTACCGCGCCCGCCTAAAATCAAAATCGTTTTGCCGGCGCTCTCAGACAAGGCTTCGAGCGCCTTCAAAGCCGCGTCAACGCTCGTTGCCTTCGAGTCGTTGTAAAATTTTACGCCTTCAATTTCCGCGACAAATTCGATGCGATGCTCGACGCCTTTGAAATCCCGAACCGTTTCTCGCATCGAATCCGGCGCCGCGCCGCAAGCTAAACCAGCCGCGAAACTCGCCAGCACGTTTTCGACATTGTGCAGACCGCGCAGAAAAATCTCGTCGCGCGTCGTTAAAACTTTTTCCTTTCCGCTTGCTCTGCAAATTAAATTTCGACCGCGCAAAAACAAACCTTCGTCTAATTCTTTTTTAACCGAAAACAAAACGACGTTTGCTTTTAAATTATTCGCCCAACTTGCTGTGATTTCGTCGTCCGCGTTTAGAATCGCCACATCTTCCGCCGTTTGATTCATAAAAAGACGATGTTTGGCGGCGGCGTAATCGGAAAACAAATCGTATCTATCTAAATGATTCGGCGTTACGTTCAAGCAAAGTCCAACATTCGGGCGAAAATCCCGAATCGTTTCAAGCTGAAAGCTCGAAAGCTCGCAAACCGTCCAAGTTTCGTCGGTCGAAGTTTCAACTAAATCAACCATTGGCGTTCCGATATTTCCGCCAACCTGAGTTTTGATTCCGGCGCTCTTAAGCAATTCGCCGATTAAAGTCGTCGTCGTCGTTTTGCCGTTTGAACCTGTAATTCCAACGATGCGACCGTTCAAAAATCTGTAAGCGAGTTCGACTTCGCCGATAACTTCGCCGTCTTTCCGGTCAACGTAGCGCGCCGGAACTGTGTTTGTCGGAACGCCCGGAGAAATCACAATCAAATCAATCTGGTCGAGCAGCCAAGAGGGAATTTGTCCGTCAATCAAGCCAACTTTTTCAGTTTTCAAAGAGCGTGCTTCTTCTGTCCATTCATCAATCGGCTTTCTGTCGTGCAGCGCAACGGTCGCGCCGCGCTTTACTAAAAATCCGGCGGAAGCGACACCGGATTTTCCCGCGCCGAGAACTAAAGTTTTTCGTCCTTGAAGTTCCATTTTATTTTCACCACAGAGACACAAAGAACACGAAGAAAACAAAAACAATTTATGTGCATTCTTTTCAAAAAACTCTATGCCTCAGTGTCTCTGTGGTGAATTTTCTCACCTCAATTTCAAAGTCGAAAGACTGAGCAGCGCGAATAAAATCGCTACAATCACGAAACGAAAAACGATTTTCGGCTCTTTCCAACCGGCAAACTGAAAATGGTGATGAAGCGGCGATTGCAGAAAAACACGCTTGCCAAAACCCCTTGTGCGTTTCGTAAATTGGAAATATGAAACCTGAATCATTACCGACAAGGCTTCCAAAATAAATACGCCGCCGATAAACGGAAGAAGAAATTCTTGCTTCGTTAAAATCGCAACCGTTCCAAGAGCGCCGCCGATTGCCAGACTTCCGACATCGCCCATAAAAACCTGCGCGGGCGGCGCGTTATACCACAGAAAACCTAAAGCCGCGCCGACCATCGCGCCGCAGAAAACCGTCAGTTCAGCCGCTTCCGGTTTGTGCGTGATGTCCAGGTATTCAGCCCAGCGGCGGTCGCTCGAAACGTATGTTAAAGCCGTCAGAGCCGACATCGCAATAAACGTAACGCTGATAGCCAAGCCGTCTAAACCGTCGGTTAAATTCACGGCGTTTGACGACCCCAAAAGTATAAAAATAATAAAGAACAAATA
>JALYZF010000052.1 GCA_030948995.1 Acidobacteriota bacterium | reverse complement strand
CATTTTATTCCACAAAAGCGCGGCTCCGGCGGCGATTCCCAGACCGGCGAGCGCGACTTTGCCGCGATTGATGTCCGCCCAAAGCTGCGGGCTGAAATCCTTTGACTTTGCATCAAAACTGCCGCGCGCGCCGTGGTCGCCCGCGATGGGTTCGTATAAATTATTTTGGCGGTCGGGCGAAACGGCTTCGTCGGTTTGCTGTGCTTTGTAACCGCCTTTAGCAAGATACCAATCGCCGAGCGACGGCGCGATTTTGTTGCCGACAATCGCTTCGACCGTCGGGTAGCCGACATACATTTCGCGGCGGTCGTTGTGCGCGACGAAATAAATCGCTTCCGCGCCGACTTCCGGCTGATAAATCGGCGGCACGGGCTGCGGCTTGTTCGGCAGGCGTGATTTGACCCAAGAAAACTGCGGCGTATTCATCGCCGGCATCTGCACCATCGAAGCGCGGACGTTTGATTTATCGTGAATAAGTTCCGCGCGAAGCGAATCCATAAATCCCTGAATCGCGTGTTTGGAAGCGCAATACGCCGACTGAAGCGGAATTCCGCGATAGGCGAGAGCCGAACCGACCTGCACAATCACGCCGCGATCACGCGGCAGCATTCGTTTTAACGCCGCTAGAGTTCCGTAAACGAAGCCCAAATATGTCACTTCGGTGACGCGCTTATATTCTTCGGGTTTCATCTCTTTGACGGGCGAAAACACCGAAACCATCGCGTCGTTAATCCAAATATCAATTTCGCCGAATGCCTTTTCAGTTTCTTCCGCCGCCCTTTCGCTCGTTTCAGGATCGGCAATATCGCCTTCGATAATAATCGCTTTGCCGCCTAATTTTTCAACGTCGCGTTTCGCGCCTTCGAGTCCGTCGCGCCCGCGCGCAACCAGTCCGATATGCGCGCCGTCCTGCGCGAACCGGCGGACAATCGCGCGTCCCAAGCCAGCCGATGCGCCCGTAATCACGACCACTTCCGGCTTTTCTTGGCGCGGCGAAGTTTCATCAATTTCCACTAATTCTTTATCACCATTTAATTTTTCTTGCATTTTTTACTCCCTTTATCGTCAAAATACTTCAATGTTTTCCATCCTGATTTGCCATCAAACAACATAAATTTTTACGGCGTAACAAATAAAAACGCCATCGCCAAAATTACATAAACCGCGATTAACATTACGCCTTCAAACCACGTCGTTTCGCCGTCGAGTGCGATTGAATTGACGATAAAAGCGACCGCCGCGATTGCGATAAGTTCCAAAGGATTTGCAAAAACCAGATTCATCGGCGAACCGATAAAGTATGAAATCAGCACTAAAAGCGGCGCGATTAATAAAGCGACCTGAATTGACGAGCCGACCATAATTCCCATCACGGTGGTCATTTTATCCTGTCTGGCAAATGAAATCGCCGCGACATATTCGGCAGCATTACCGATGATCGCCAACACGATTACGCCGAGAAAAAATTTCGTCAATCCGAGCGAATTTGCCGCCGCGCCGAGTTCGCCTGAAATAACTTCCGCTTCCCAAGCCGTCAACGCCGTGCAGACGACCAGAACGCCGATTGCAGTCCAAACCGACCAATGTTTTTCTTCCTTTTCTTCCCTTTCTTCACTCTCGCTTTTTTCTTTGCAAGCGCTTTGAAAAACGTCGCGGTGCGTAACCAGCGTGTAAACGAGATTCGCCAGATAGACGACGATTAAAACGATTGACACGCCGAGACTCAACTTTTCATTTAACGCGCTCGCCGTCGCCGCATTTGCAAAACCGCGTTCGGTGTAATTAAAAAGTGCGGGCAGCAGCAGCGCGATGACCGACAAAATCAACAGGCTTGAAAGTTTGCCCGCGCTGTCTTTATTAAAAGTCTGCTTTTCGCGTCCCCAGCTTCCGATGACGATGCACAAACCCAAACCAAGCAGACTGTTGCCGATAATCGAGCCGGTAATCTGCCCTTTGACGACCGTCGTTTCGCCGCCGAGAAGAACAAAAACGGCAAGCAGCATTTCCGCCACATTACCGAAAGTTACATTGAGCAGCCCGCCGATGGTCGAACCCAATTTATCGGCGAGTTGCTCGGTTGCTCGCCGAATCCATTCGGCGAGCGGCACAATCGCCAGTATTGCCGCTCCGAAAACGAGCAGCGGCGGCACGTCGAAAAAATACCGTAGCGCGAGCGAAATCGGAATCAGCAGCAGCAACCAGCGAAACACCATTTAATTACTCGTAAGTCATTTTAAACATTCAAATAAATTAACGCTAAGCAAATTACTTGCTCGCGTATTGCTTGACAGTATCCGTATAGACCGCTCTGATTAAATTACTTTGCGACCGGCGACGAGTTTGACGACCACGGCAACTGCCGCCGCCGCCAGCAGTAAATGAAGCAGAGATCCGCCGACATTGACGATGAATCCGACCAGCCATAAAACCAGTAAAGTTACTAAAATTTTCCAAATCATTTTCTTTCCTTTTTGTTAATGGGACAATATGCAAATTTTTAAAGTTTACACATCGTTCGTTTCCCGGCATCAATTAATTCAAAACAATCGGAGGTAATCGTTTGATTACCTCCGATTGTTTCAATGCTTAATTGCTGCCGCTTACCTGGTTCGCCTGAAAATAGATTGGCGTTTTTTTCAGGAATTCGCGTTCCTCGTCCGTCAAATCTCGAAAGCGATTACTTTTGATGTCGTTAATTTCCGCCATTTGAAGACGTTCAAATTTGCCCGTGATGTTCACCGTATTGCCCACGTCAATTTTACCCTGCGTGCCGACGCCGCGCGCCGATGCGTCGTCGAGCATCACGTATATTTCACTGTTGCCGGAAGCGACCGTAAAAGTGCGCGGTCCGACGACGCGCACGACCCGCGCGTTGGAAAATTGAGCGTTTTTGCCGACGAGCGAAAGTTTATTCGGTGTCGATGCGTAAATGCCGGTATCGGTAATCATGTTGCCCGTTCCCGGTTTGCCGGAACTCATTCCTGTTTCCGATTGACCATTGTTCATTCCGGTCGTTGTCTGACCCGAATTATTTGTCATCGTTTGACTGTTATTGTTGTCGGTCATCATCTGTCCGGGGTTATTGTTCGCCATTGACTGTCCGGGATTTTGATTCATTGCCGCGTTATTAGCCGCTCCGCGATTCGCACCTGGTTTAAAATTGACCGTTTGCGCTATCAGCACCGGTTTAGAGGTAAATGTAGCGACGATTTGCGGATCTAGATTCCATCCGATTTCATGTTCGATGTCTTCCTTGACCAGCATGCGCACCACTCCCGTAACCGTTGCTACGTCGTTGAAAAGGACTGCGGTATCCGAGCTGCGATTCGTTAATTGCGGAAATGGTTCGCGCCCGACGACGAGCAGTTCACCGACGCTCGCGCCGCTGTCCATATTAAACGAGCGCGGGCTGTGAATTTCTTCGACATCGCCGCTGACCGTGACGGTTTTTCCGACATACGCGCTTGGATTTTCAATAATTTGCGCCGCTGTAATGCCGCCGAGGCGATCAGCTTTTTCGCTTGAACTTTCGGCGCACGAAGCGGCGAAAACGATTGGCAGCAAAAGCGCAAATGCCAGTAAAAAAGTGCTAAATGAAGATTGGCGAAGGCGCGAATTTTGCGCGGACGCATTTTTAATTTGGTTAGATTTCATAATAAAATTGTCTCCTGATAGAAATTTCTTTCAAGTATAAACATTCGAGCCGCCGGCTAAATCCGTGAAACTACTTAACCGGCATCAGTATTTGCACTGTCGCAGCTTTGGCTCGCATTTTATAACTTTGAAAAAGTCGCCGGACACACGACTTTTTGAGAAATGAACAATAAAAATTTTTACGATTCAGTCGATCCGACCGAGCGAGAAGGCGATAATCAGGCAAAAAACAAAGTTGAAAAAGCCGTGCATGACGCGCGTCGGCAGATTCGGATTTACGGCGCGGTGCATAGTTTTTTGCATCATCGGTTTTTCTCGTTCTCGCCGCATATCAGGCAAATGCAGGCGAGACGCGCGGTATCGGCAACGCGATGCACGCAGTCGAACAACAGCCGTTCGGCGCGTGGCTGCTCGGTCTGACCGCCGCCGGTTTTATCGCTTACGGACTTTTTATGTTTGTCCAGACAAAATATCGCCGGATGATCGTCGAATGACCTTTTAGTGACAGCATTTATTTAAGGCGACTTATTTTATGAATATCAACGACGCGAAAACTCAACCGGAAACCAGCCGATTTTTTAACCGCGAACGGTTGTCGCGCCCGGAATTCGCATATCGAGTGCTGATTGCCGCCGGCATTTTAGCCGCTGTCGCGCTTTTGCTGGCGCTGCTCTGGCAAAGCACGCAGGTCATTTTATTAATTTTCGCGGGGTTGCTGGTTGCTGTTTTTCTGCGCGGCATCGCCGAACGAATCAGCCGCCACACGCCGCTTTCCGACAATTGGGCGTTGGGTTTGCTGCTGCTGTTGATAGTCGGAACAATCGCGCTGGCAGTCTGGCTTCTGATGCCTTCCTTACAGCATCAATACATCGAAATATCACAGCAGTTGCCGCAAACGATTGAGTTGCTGCGGCGGAAACTTGCTGAATTTTCCGCCGGACGCTGGATGCTCAACCAAATACCTGAGCAATCGTTATTTCTTGATAATCAGAATTCCAATGTTTTCGGACGTATTACCGGATTTTTCTCTTCATTTTTCGGCATCGTCGTCAACGTCGCCATTATTTTGATGGCGGGCGTTTATTTCGCTTTTAATCCGAATCTTTACTACGAAGGCGCGGTCAAACTTTTTCCGCAGAGTCGTCAGCCGCGCGTTCGGGAAATTCTCGACACGCTCGGTTTCAATTTGCGGCGATGGATCGTCGGCAGAATTACCGTGATGACGATTAACGGCACTCTGACCGCGCTCGGCTTGTGGTTTCTCGGCGTGCCGCTCGCCATTCCGCTCGGTTTGTTAACGGCTTTTTTCAATTTTATCCCGAATATCGGACCGTTTCTGGCGGCGATTCCGGCAGTGCTGATTGCCTTTACGCAAAGCCCGACGCAGGCTCTCTACACGGCGATTTTGTTTTTTATAATTCAGAATCTCGAAGGTTTCGTTCTCACGCCGCTCGTTCAGCAGAAAGCGGTTGAACTGCCACCGGTTTTAATCATCGCCGCGCAGCTTCTGCTCGGAATTTTGTTCGGTTTTCTCGGCGTAGTGCTGGCAGTTCCGATTGTCGCCGTCGTGTTCATACTGGTCAGAATGCTATATATCGAGGATTTGCTCGGCAATGAAACCGAAGTCAAAGGCGAGCAGGAAGCTAAAGAAAAGCAGCGCGACGATTGATTAAAAAATGAATCGTTAAACAAAAAAGCCGTGTGATTTTCACTGCGGCAAATCAGGCAACGTCCGAAAGAGCCGTGCGCGAATCGGTTTTCGATTTTTTTATCACGCTGAAACTGCCGTCGGTTTCCAGCACGACGGCTTCGATTTCTTCGACTGCCGCCGTGCCTTTTGAGCGAATCGCGGCGCGGATTTCCGATTCGGTAACGCGCTGGCTTTTCATCGCGTTTCTCAAAAACTCGCCTTTGTCCAAAAGCAGCGTCGGCTCGCCTTTAATCGTGTTTTTCACCCAATCGAATCTGACCGAAAGCCATGTAATTATGAATTGCAGTCCGATGAGCAGAACGAAAGCGGCGATGCCTTCGGCGAGAACCGTGTCTTTCGACATAATAACGCTCGCCAGCGTCGAGCCGAGCGCAATAGTTACGACGAAATCGAAAGCGTTCCATTTCGACAGAGTGCGTTTTCCCGACACGCGCAGCCAGACGACCAACGCGGCATAAGCCAGAACGCCGGTTATCAAAATCCGCAATATCGCGTACCAACCGTCAAAAAACATAATTGTATTTATCCCTTTGCTGAAGAAGTTTATTTTACATCGTTTCCGCCGCGCAAAGTAAAAACGGTCAATTCGGGACGGCAGTTGATTCTAATTGGAAAGCTGCTGAAACCGATGCCGCGATTAACATAGAGGCGATTGCCCGGCTGACCGACATTGGCAATCCAACCGTCATTGTGAATTTTTTCAGGACTGAAAAGCGACATCCACGACCAATTTTTCGTAAACGGAATGCGAACCTGTCCGCCGTGCGTGTGTCCGGCGAGGGCGAACGGCGCGGTGTTTGAAGGAAAAGCGGGAAAGGAATCGGGATTGTGCATTAAGACGATTCGCGGCGCGTTCGCCGGAAGTTGCGACAGAGCGATTTCCGGCTTGTCGCATCCGGCATACCGCGAGCCGATGCCGATTAGATAAACAGTTGAATCGGCGTGTGCCGCCGAATTATTTGAATTATTTTCTCCGGTTTTTTTTGTCGGCAAAGCGAGCGGAACAGCTTCGTTTTCAAGCACACGCACGCCAGCCGATTCAAGTTTTTCTCGTAGAGCGGTCGCCAATTGTTCATTTTTTATCGAATCGGGATAACCCATTCCGTAATCGTGGTTGCCGAGAACGGCATAGACGGGAATTTGCGTCTGCGCCAAAGGACGCACGAGCGCGACGGCTCGGTCCACTATTTTTGTAAAATCGTGCGTGTCTTCGCGCTCTACTTCATCGCTCTCGTCTTCATTCGTCGGTTTATAAACAAAATCGCCGGCAATAAAAACGGCGGCGGGACGCTCTTTGACGATTCGATTGACGATTTTTGTAACCGTGCTTTCGTTGCCGAACCACATACCGACTTGAAAATCGGCAATCAGCGCGACCCGCTTATTTTCCCATTCCTCCGGCAAATCGGGAATTTCGGCGTATTCTTCCTTAAAATCAACGAGGCGCGGTTCGATGACCGTGCCCCACAGCATCGCGCCCGCTAAACCGAGCGCGATGCCTTTGATGTATTTCCACTGCATAGTTTTAACCTATCTTCGCGGATTGTTTTTATCGAATTCGTCAACCTTGACATCCGTGCGTTTAACCGTATCGTTAATCGTTTCGGTATGTTCGGTAACGTCTTTGCCGACGACGACTTCTTCGACGACGCGGGCGGTTTTGCCGACGACAGCTTTTTCAGCCATTTCAGTAACTGTGAAATTGCCTTCCTTAACCGCCGACAAATCCGAGTCGGTAACGGCGCGGTCAACCTTGTGACGGTCAACCGTGACGTTTTCTTCGCGCAGACGAACCGTTTCTTCAACCGGAGTTTCAGTCATCGTCGTTTTCACCTGCACGCCGCCGCTGTCAACGGTGCGTTTGCCAACCACTAACTCTTCTTCGATGACCGGAATCGCAACGCCGCCCGTGCTTGTTTCACGTCGCTGTGTTGTATCTGCAACAGGTCGCGCGGTTGCCGTTGTCGTTTGCTGCGCGGCGTTTGAATAAACCTGCGTTCCGCCGCACGATTTGAATTTGCTTTCGATAAAGTTCGCGTCTTCCGCCGTGCGCGGTGTGGCGCGAATGACGATGCCGCCGGTTTTGATTCCCGCTTCATACGCGGCTGCGTGTTCTTCCGGGATGCCCGAACCGACGAGCGCGCCGAGCAAACCGCCCGCAAGTCCGCCCGCGCCTGCGCCGACCAGAGCGGCGGCAAGCGGTCCGGCAACGATTAAACCGAGTCCCGGCAGCAGAACGCTTGTTCCGATTGCCGCAATTCCGGCGATAATCGCGCCCAAAGTTCCGCCGATTGCCGCGCCCGTTCCCGCGCCTTCCATCGCTTTACTTCCAAGTTCGGTATCGTCGGCGTGGCTGCCAGAATAATACTTGTCGCGCGTCTGGTCAGACATCATCACGTCAGTGCTGTCTTTATCGTAACCGCGCCCGCTAAGCGCGTTGTAAGCGCATTCGGCGCTCGCTTTGTCTTTGAATAATCCGGTAACGATAAATTTGTTGTTTGTTGTGTTTTCCATAATAATTTCTCCCTGTGTTTTTTATGCTTTCGCATAATTTAGTTAATAACCCGTCAAAAAATGACAGGTCGGTTGTAGGCGCGAATCATTGCCCCGCGCCCGTTTGCAGTCCGTTACGGACCGACTCCTTCCGTGCCTTGAAACGGGTTGTAAAATCCTGTCAAAGCCAGCACGATGAAAATAATGACGACTGCTAATATCATAAAACCGCATCCGTAAAGCCCGACTTTTTTTCCCGTTCCGATGTCCGAAACTTGTTCGGTGTTCGGTGCGGAATCTCGCGGCAATTCGGCTTGCCGGTTTTCATTTGAAAATGATTCTTGTTTTTCGTCCATAATTTCCGCCGTAAAATTTAATTATTTCTGCAAAATTTAATAATCTCCGCCGCGCTTTTTAATTTTATTTTTTAACGCGCCGTCGTTTTGCGTTATTCGTTACCGGCGGCTCTCGTGTTCGGCAGTTCGCCGAGCGTCGCGCGGAGCTGCTGTTCGCCGACTTCGCGCCAAATTGTCAATGTTACTTCCGTGCCGGGCGGCGTATTTGCCACGCGGTTGCGGAGTTCGTTGCTTTCGTTGACCGGCTCGCCGTTGAACGCCTTGATAACGTCATTTCGCTGGAAGCCGGCGGCGATTGCAAGCGCCAGCGTTGCTTTGCGCTTTGATAATTTTTGAAAATGCTGGTGGCATCGCCGAATTTATTATTATTGAACGCATAAATTTTCCTTAAATCCCTAATTTTGAATCTATCGTGGAATGGCTCCGGTTTCGATTTCGGCGATTAAGCGCACCTGCGAATTGATTTCGAGCGTGCCGACTTCGATCGGCGTAGCGGCGGCGCGGCTCGCCAGCGATTCCTGCCGGGCGTAAAGCCCGGGGCGCGGATTTCCGCCCGCTTCTTCAACCGCCACGATTCTGACGACGCGCCCGCCCAAGGTCCGCGCCCGCGCGTCCGCTTTTCCGAGAGCTTCGCGCGTCGCTTCGGTGAGCGATTGGTTTCGCGCCTGCCGGTCGTCGCGCAGAGAAAATTCGATGCCGTCAATATTGTTCGCTCCGGCTCGCGTCGCCGCGTCAATTACCGCGCCGACGCGCATTAAATCGCGCAGCGCGACGGTGATGCTGTTGCGGGCTTCGTAACCCGTAATCGTCGGCGGCTGATTTTCTTTATAAACGCGCTGCGGCGTGAGCGTGTAACCGCTCGTTTTGATTTCCGCGCCGCCGCCTGCCGCCCGTTTCAAAGCGTCGAGAACGGCGTTGGTCTGCGCGGCGTTTTGCTGCTGCGCCTCGCTCGCGTTTTTATTCTGCGTGACTACCGAAACGGAAATCGTCGCCGTGTCGGGCTGCGCCGTCACGCGGGCATCACCCGAAACCGTGACGGTCGTCAGTCGTTCGCCGCCCGCAGAATTTCCGAGCGGGCGCAGCGTTTTCGCTTCAAACGGCACGCCTTCCTGATAAATCGTTACCGCGTCCCGCTTGATTTCGCCCGTCGCCTCGACTTCCCTGCCTTCCCTGAACCAATTTTCGCCCGCAAACTTTGCGGCGTTGAGCAGCAGATATTTTTGATTTTGGTCAACAATCAGCCAGCCGCCCGCTTCAACCGTCGGCGCGAGTTTTCCGCTGATATTTCGCTGCTGCGCCCGAATATCCGGCGCGGCAAAGAAAACGATTGCCGGAAAGATAAATAATAATGCCGCTAATTTTTTCATACTCTAATCATTCTGTATTCGTCATTCACGACAATAAAATCGCCGTTGACAACGCTCAAATCCGATACGGTTTTCGCGCGAATTTCGAAAATAATTTGTCGAATTCAATTTTTTAACAGACCGCAGATTTATTTCTCCGACTTTTCCCGACGTTAATTTTCTTTGCCGGATTTTACTTCTTTGAATTTTTTCCCTGACGAAAAATTTGAATTCCGTCTTGCCTGAA
The DNA here is from genome assembly GCA_030948995.1 of Acidobacteriota bacterium. Lineage (GTDB taxonomy): Bacteria > Acidobacteriota > Blastocatellia > Pyrinomonadales > Pyrinomonadaceae. The sequence goes on along the minus strand of JALYZF010000052.1, from coordinate 4,798 downwards.
ATTATTCTTTAGTAACTTCCGACACTGAATCCAGCACCGGATTGAAAACATCTTCCTCACTTGTCGCCGAGGCATTTACTGTGTTGCCTTCTTCTACCGCATGCTCGTGCATTTTTTCGGCTGTGTAATAACCCATTACTTCAGCCGCAGTGCGTCCGGTCAGTTCGTTTCCGCCGGATGCCCCGTCAACTTCGGCGGTTGCGGGAATCGGTTCAAAACCATAGCGCGAAGAGTCGGTCTTTTTCGCTGATGATTGGTTTCCTTTTGTTTGAGATTGCTGTTTGTTCATAAAATATTCTTAAAACTTATCTGAAGATTTATCCTGCTCGTTATCTTTTTCCGTCGCTGCCGGATTGCTTGAATTCGGTAAATAAGAGGTGTTGCCCGGAATAAATTCAGAGCCGGATTCGTTTTTCTGCGTCTGACTGAATTTTGCCTGCGCCTCCGTATATTTCTGTTTTTGAACTTCCTGATTTACGTCCTGCCCGGGAGGTTCGCGTCCGGCGGTTTTGTAAAAGTCAGGATTGACGTTATTTTTACTACTACTCATAGTTTCTTACTCCTTTCATTTGATGGGTTTTGCGCAGACTAATAATGTTCAAAAATAAGAAAGCGCGAAATACCCGGATTGATATTTATTTGTCAAAATCTTCCGCCGATGCCGGATTCAATGCCCAGCGGTTTTCGTCCCGCGCTTCAATGTTTTCGATTATCTCCAAAGGCTGATTCCTCTGATTGTTCAAGCCGAAAGCCTCGCCCATTTGATCGGGATTGATATTGGTAAACGCCGCGTCTTCCCGGCTGTTCATCGGCGAGGGCAGCATATAATCGGGTGCATTGAGTTCATTTTTTAACTGCTCTAATTCCGGTTCACCGTGATCGGCGGCGTTTTCAAATTCCCGCTCCACTTGTTCGTGGGTTGAAATTTTTAAGTTTTTATCAATAGCCGTCGGCGCCATTTCTTCGCCGCGCTTATTGCTCGGATTTTCTAAACTTTTATTCATAACTTATGCTTCCTTTCGATTGACCCGAAGATCGTCAAATTATTGCTGCAAATCGGATCTTGTTTGTTTAAATTCCAATTTTTAAATTGACGGTTTCCTCCAAATTGATATCTTCAGTTTTAAAAAATTCAGACGCTAAATCTTGTATCGCAGTAAAGCTCCGATGCCTTCCAACGCCGCGAATTGCTCGTGATTTTCGACTATTTCAATTTTCGCGCCGGTCGTTTCGGCGAGGCGAATCAGTTCGTTGCGCTTGTTTTCGTCGAGATTTTCCGCGTTCGGGTCGAGCAGCAAGGTTGAAACCTGACCGTTTTTCAGAGCCTGTTCCGTGGCTTTGAGACCGGCAACGCCGAGATAATCGCCGCGCACCGCGCCGACGAGTTTGTCGGCTTGCGAATGCGCGTCGTCGCTTTCGATTTCATCTAAAATTCCGCGCACTTCGTCCTCGAATTCATTGCGCGGCGCGCCTATATCAATCCGCAGAAATTCGACGTAGAGAATCTCTTTCGCCTTGAATGAAAGATTGTTTTTCAGCAAGGTGGTCGCAATTTCGTCGCCCGCCACAATCAGATTTTTCGCGTCAACTTTCTCGATTAAATCTTCCAAATCCTTAACGATGACTTCGGAAAATTCGTCGCGGGTATTTTCGACGATGCGCTGATACCGGAGTTGACTCCAGCCGCCGCCGGAGGTTTTGTTGTAGGCTTTCGTGTCCTCATCGTTCGGCGCGGCGCGCTTTTTGAGTTTGCCGTAGCCGGTCACGAAAAATCGCGCCGTGTTCGTGTCAATGACGGCGATGACCGCCGTGTCGTATTCGTCGAGCATTTTGGCTAACTGAAAAAGTGACGGAACTTTGCCGACTTTGACTTCGTTTTCAAGCGTCGCGCCTACTTCTTCGACTTCCCACAAATCTTTCGCCGAACACGCGAAAATAATCAAACCGCTTGTTGCGGGCGACATTTTACTGCCGACGAAATTTTCGATTCGCTCGCGGTCAGCCGTGAACGAATCCAAATCCTCGCCGCGCGGAAGATACGTTTTTTCGATTTCGTGCAGGCGGTCTTTCAAAACTATCTCGCCGGAACGCACGCCCGGATTGCCGCCCGTCGCCTGCGGGCGCATATCGAGATAAATGCTCAAAACGGGCATCTCCGTCGGCGCGAATTCCGCCAGTTTTCTGATTAAATCTTCTTTCATAATTTTGCCTTTGAACGTTTAATTAGCCGACCTGTTTGGTTTCCGTCGTCGGCTCGACGCGATAAACTTTTGCGTTGCCGCCCGAAGGAATTCCGGCTTTGGCACGCGCAGCATCAGCCATACTTTGACTGCTTTCATACCATTTCTGCGTGATTTGCGCCGCCGTTTCGCGCCCGCCGAGTCCGAACGCTAACCCAAACGCCAGCGCGACCGAACCGATTAAGCCGAAGAGCAGCGTGCTGACGACCGTTTCGGCGATGCCGAGTTGGTTAATTGCGGCGATGACCGCGAAACCGACGACGACATACTGCGTCAGTTTCGCCAGCAGATTCGGGTTGCCGACACCGAGTTCGGAAACGCTCGAACGCACCAAACCCGCCAGAAACTGCGCGATAAATGTGCCGATGACGATAATCGCTATGGCGACGATGACATTCGGGATATAAAGAATAATGCTGTTGATGATTTCCGTAAGCTGCGGAATGCCGAGAACATTCGCCGCCGCCTGCACGAAAATCAAGAAAATCGAATATTTAATCAGCGCGGCGATAATGCCCGAAGTCGTCATCGCCGTTCCCGAACGCCGTATAAAATCGCCGATGCCGCTGCGTTCGACCGCCGATTCGAGTCCGACGGCTTTCAAGCCGCGCTCAATCAGATTGGCGATTAAGCCGGAAATAAACCAGCCGATAACGACGATTAAAATCGCGCCGATCAGCGCGGGCAGAAAGCTGATAAAGCGATTCAGAGCGTTGTAAAGCGAATAATAAATCGCCTCGCTCGTGTCGCGGATGCCGTTCGTAACAGGTTGTTGAAACATCATAATTTTTTCCTCAATAAACGTTCGATTTTCTGCGGCGACATTCGCCGTTAAAATTTTCGCAGCGAAATTTACTTCATAAAAATTGCGCGGCAAACTCGTTATAAACGGGAAACTCACTTACGAATTTCCCGTTTCCCTCCCCTTGTTCGTTAGCCGTTTTCGCGGTTTCCCGCTTCGCCGGAATCAATGTTTTCGACTGTCACGTCGGTGCTTTTAACCGAATCGCGGATGATTTTCGCGTGTTCGGTCGTCTGCTTGCCGATGACGACTTCTTCGACGACGCGCGCCGTTTTTGAAATAACCGGAATTTCCGCCTGCGTTTTTATTTCAAAAGAGCCTTCTCGAAAAGCGTCCGCCGCGTTTGTGTCAACCGAGTTTTTTATTTTTCCTTCGACGGGATTTTCAGTCATCAATTTTCTCCGTGAATTTTTCTAAAATATTTTTCCTGAAATTCAAGCCAAAAATTCGCTTGAAAAGTCGCGCCGGAAACGCCGTTTTTTGGAAACAAATCGCTTCCGGCTCTTCGATGAAGACAGGATTCGTCATCTTTACAAATGAGCGCAAAGTTTGAAGCGCGGCTTAAACTTAACCCGCGCCGTCTCCGCTCGCAGAGGGCAAAGCCCCGAATTGACTCGGTAAAAAGTCAAAAAACTTTTTATCAATTACGCGCCTTTTTGCTTTTTAATTGGTCAACTTCGACATCCGTGCGTTTGACGCTGCCGCTGACAGTTTTGGTTTTGTCGGTGACGTTTTTACCGACGACGACTTCTTCGACAACCTTTGCGGTTTTTCCGACGACGGCTTCTTCGGCTTTGGTTGTAACGTCGAATTCGCCTTCTTTGAAGTTTTTCATATCGGCGTCCGTTACAGCGCGGTCAACTTTATGACGGTCAACCGTCACGTTTTCTTCGCGCAGATTAATCTGTTTTTCGACCGGCGTTTTGGTAACCTGCGTGTGAACGCGAACGCCGCCGCGATTGACGACCCGTTTGCCGACCACCATTTGTTCTTCGATGACCGGCAGCGCGATTTCGCTCTGCGCGTTGAAATTTTTCATCTCGGTTTTCGTCTGCTCGGCAGTGTAAGGTTTGGCTTTCGCGTCAAATTTTTTGTAACCCGCTTGGCGATACTGCGCCGCGCGGCGGTCAATATCAATCGCGCCTTTTTCGTTCAAAATGCCGGCGGCTTTTTCAACCATATTTTCCGCCACCTGCGCTGTTACAACAGTGCTTCCGCGTCTGACCGATTCGGCGTAAATACCACTTTCGCCAGTTAAAAGCGGGTCTTCATCGGCGCCCAACAAGCTACCAAAAAAGCTCATAATCTCATCGCCGATTGACTCGCCGTTGTCGTGATTTTTCGAGTTTGCGCCGCCGTAAGTCGTGTAGCCTTTGCCCGTTCCTTCGTTGCGCGCGATGCTGACATTGCCCTGTTTGACGCCTGCTCCGCTCAATGCCTTGACCGACGCCTGCGCTTTCGTGTAATCATCAAATATTCCGACTATTGTCTTGTTCATAATTTTATTTACTCCTTTATTTTATTGTTTCGGCAGGCGTGATTTTAATAATCAACTTTTATATTCCCGCTAGTTATTCTATTTTCCCTGTAATTCCGCGTCCGGGTTTTCCGCCGCAAATTCTTCGACGCTGATTTCCTCGCGCCGCAAAGTGATTTGCTGGACGTTGGAAACTTCCTCGCGCCGTTTGACGAGCCGGATTTCCTCGCGCAGAAACAGCCGTTTTTCCGTCACGACGACTTCTTCCAAAACCGGCAC
>JALYZF010000029.1 GCA_030948995.1 Acidobacteriota bacterium | reverse complement strand
CAACATAATTATCGGAAACCAGACGCGGCGAAATTTGTTCAATTCTCGCTTTGAAATAACCTCTGCTGAACATCAAAGAGAGCGAGTGTTTTTGCGCGCAGTATTCATAAAATCTTCTATTAAAAATTCCAAAAGCGCCGCCCACACAACTCTTGAAATTTTCGACTAATTCTTCGCTTGCGACATTTACATTTCCGGCAAAGCGAATTTCGGAGACGCGAACAATCACGCCTCGTCTGACGGAAAAGAAAAGCCGCATTTGATTTTTCGGAAGTTTTTCGCCGAACGCGACGACTTCTGCTTTCAGGTAGCCACGACCGGCGAGCCATTCTTTAAGAAGTTTGATAACTTTTTCGACTTTTACTGAATTAAACTTTTCATCGGCTGAAATCGTCGCGCGCCCTTCCCGCAAAATCCTTGATAATTCACTTTCGCAAACAGGCTTTTCGATTTGTCCGTCGTATGTTTCGCAGTCAGTATCTAAACCCGCAAATTCAACAGCCGCGATTACCGTTTCGCCTTCTTTAAAAGAATTTGATTTGGCGTTTTCTTTTGCAAAATTTATTTTCGAGTTTTGCGCCGGAGTTTCATTCGAGGCGCAGAAAGGAGAAAGCGCGAAAACAACGATTGAAAAAACGACATTTCTTTTTCGCATAAATACTCTTTTCATAAATCTGCGTTTGAGTTTTATTTACGCCTCGATTCTCGTGCTAATTTGAAATTTAATCAAGATTTTATTTTCTCCGCAATTTTTTCTCTGTCAATCGGTTCTTGCTCCCTTGTTCGCATATTTATCAGCGTCATTTTGTTCTCGGCAATTTCCGCTTCTTTTACCAGACAAACAAAAGGAACGCCGATTTGCTCGGCATATTTTAGCGGTTTTATTTTTTGATTGGCTTCCGGGTAAACGAGCGTTCGCAATCCTGCTTTTCGCAAATCGTCTGCGAGTTTCAAACATTTATCAATTAACGATTCGTCAAAACTTGCAATCATCACGTCGGCGGAATCGAGTTTCAATTTGCCTTCGTCAACCAATTTTTGAAACATCCCGCGCTCTTCCATCACGACCAGAATACGCTCAAGCCCAAGTGAAAATCCGCACGCCGGAATCTGTTCCTTGCCGAACATTCCAATCAAACCGTCATAACGCCCGCCGCTGGCGATGCTTCCGGCTAAATCGGGAACATTGACTTCAAAAATCGCGCCCGTATAGTAACTTAAACCGCGTGCCAATGAAGCGTCAATTTTAAGACTTTTCAAATCCATTAATTCGATGATTTGCGAAATTTGATTAATCGCCTGCTTGCCTCTTTCGTGATTGCCGACAAATTCCGCAAGGCTTGAAAGAATTTGTGCATTATTTTCATCTTTTAATTGGTTAAATAATTCTAGTAATTTATTCGCTGCGTCTTTGTCTATGCCGCGAGTTTCAAATTCCTTCAAAACGCCTTCGCTGCCAATTTTGTCGAGTTTATCCAAAGCAACGAGTACGTCAGTCTGTTTTTCTTCAATAATTTCGACCGCATCAAGCATCGCGTATAAAATCTCTCGGTGATTGACACGAATGATGAAATCATCAAATCCCAATTTGGTTAAAATTTTATTGCCTGCCGCGCAGAGTTCGGCTTCGACAATCATCGAACTTGAACCGATTGCGTCAACGTCGCATTGGTAAAATTCGCGAAAACGCCCGCGTGCCGGACGGTCGGCGCGCCAGACGGGTTGGATTTGGTAGCGTTTGAAGAATTTCGGCAGCTCGTTTCGGTAATTTGCGACGACGCGGGCGAGCGGAACGGTTAAATCGTAACGCAGCGCAAGGTCGGCTAATTCTTTGCCATTGACATCGAGCTTTTCGCCGCGTTTTAAGATTTTAAAAATAAGCTGATTGCCTTCTTCCCCGTATTTGCCAACAAGCGTTTCAAGATTTTCGACCGCCGGAGTTTCGAGCGGCTCAAAACCGTAGGATTCGTAAACTTCGCGGATTATGCCGATAACATAATTGCGCTTGCGAACATCGCTGGGCAGAAAATCGCGCATACCGCGCGCGGGTTGTGTTTTGCTCATAACTTTTTAGCGGTAAGCGGTAAATGGTAAGCGGTAAATTTTAGTTTTTAAGATTTGCTTTCACAGTTTTTATGGAACTGGTAATAAGTTTTTGTATTTCTCTGCAATCTTCCAATAAAGATTCGGCTTGTTTCTCCGTTAGATAATTACTGTCACGCAAAAGCCTCAGCCAATATTCAGTTTCAAAGGATTCCTTTTGTGCGATTGAAAGTTTGTGAATAAAATCAGCTTTTGATTGTCCTTGTCTTGCTTCCTCAATATTAGCGCCGATTGAAGTTCCCGAACGCAAAATCTGTTTCGACAAAACATATTCTTTCTTTTCGGAAACAATAAACTGATAAAGTTTTACCGTCCGCAAAGCGAAATTATATGATTTTTCACGAAGAACATCTTCCGCCATAAAAACAATTTACCATTTACCGCTTACCGCTTACCGCTGTCATCATTTGTAGAAAAACGAATAGCCGACGTAAAAAACATTGGCGTTGTAGCCCGGATTTACTGCGCCGATATTCATATTCGAGATGTGATAATACTTATAGCCGAAACTCAACGCTTTATTTCGCCGGATTTGATACAGCAAGCCGCCGCCGAAATCGCCCGTAAAATCGTAGTTAGTTGATTCCGGCACGGGAACGGGCTTTTTGAAAAATATAAAACCGGCGTGCGCGGCGGCAAACGGCTTTAAGCGTTTTTTCGGCAGGAAAATAAAACGAAATCCGGCAGGCTCGATTGCCCAGCCGTAAGTAGTCTGCCGAACGGTCGGCGCGAGCGTCGGCGTCGTCTGTGCGCTTATGAATTGCGGATTTATGACTTCGTTTTTAAAGGCGAGCGCGATGGGCGTGATTCCCGCTTGATATTCATAGCTGACGCCTTTCTTTGTTCCGATATTTCTGCCCCAGCGCAAAGTTAAAAGCGCAAAACTTCTGCCCTTTGTGTCGTATTCTTTTTCGGCAAAAAACGTCGGCTGAAAAGGCGAATAACCGACTTCAACATTTAATTGCTTTTCGCCGCGCCGCAATTTGTAACTTTCAGGCGACTGCCCTTCGTCGCTCGTATCGTTTGTTTCAAATAAATTTGATTTTTGCGGTGTTTGAGATAAACCGTTGCAGGTAAAAACAAAGGCTATAAAAAACAAACCAATAAATAGTTTGAAGTTTTTAAACATTAACCTAATTCCCTTGTGTTCGATATTTTAGACTTTAATCAAATTAACTTTTACCGAGATAAATTTGACTCAACGCCACGTAATTTTGCCAGAATCTTGCCAAATCTTCGATTTCCGTATCGTTGAGTTCGCGCTTAACGCGCGCCGGACTTCCCAAAACGAGCGAGCGCGGCGGAATCTGCGTATTCGGCGTTAGAAGACTTCCCGCGCCGACGAGCGACGAGCGACCGACGCGAACTCCGTCAAGTATAATTGCGCCAATACCGATTAAGCAACCCGTTTCGATATGACATCCGTGAAGCATAACTCTATGTCCGAGCGTAACTTCGTCTTCCAAAACCGTCGGATGAGTTTTGCTCGAAACGTGAATGATGCTTCCGTCCTGAATATTGCACCGCGCGCCGATACGGATAAAATTTACGTCGCCGCGCAAAACCGAATTAAACCAGATGCTCGAATTTTCGCCGATTTCGACATCGCCGATAATCGTCGCATTTTCAGCTATAAAAACGCTTTCGTGAATTTTCGGGTTTAGATTTTGGAAAGGAATTATCATGACTGATTTGTTTGGGTGAAAAAGTCGGAAGAGAAGTTTTCACTTTTTACCTTCAAATGCTATCACACCGACTCTACAAATGCTTTCAAAAAGTTTTGTGAAGCAAGCGACAACAAATCTGTCGTTTCGCTGTCGCTTGCTTTAGTTGACACCGGATATCCGGTATGTAAGATTACGCCGCCTGCATTTTACGGGCGCGTTGAGAAAGTTCCGGAAGCTACTATAGTTCCTTGAAAAGTTCCCAGTTGTCCGCCTGAAAATGTTCCCGTTCCGCGAAGAGTGGCGATTCCCGTTGCCGGATCAACTGTCCCCGTCAGAGTCAAAGGCAGAGTCGAATTACCGAATATTGCAAGCGAGTTTTGAACTCCCAATGTAATCGGTATTTCTATTCTCCCGTTTGAGGCGGTAAATCTTCCCGCCCCGCCTGCGGTCATCGTCATCGTTGATGTGTTTGGACCTAATCGGGTTACTGAATTGCTTATCAGCGGCGGAAAATTAGTGATACGAATAGTGTTGCGACAATCGGTAAAATCAACCGTTAAATTTACATCGGAATTATATGGACCCGGAGCTTCTTCGCGGGTTGTTCTCAATTCTGCCGTTCCTGTAAATATCGAACCGACGATTGATTCCGCGCACGGCGGCATCGTATCCATCCGCTCTACCAGAAAATAGAGCGTGTAGTCGCCTACAAGGCTCTGGTCATCAACATAGCGAACCGGAACAATGCCGGGACCGAATCCAAAACTTGTCCGGGACATATAGTCGGCAGAATCGTAGGTCAAAACGAGTACCTGCGGCGTAAAGCCAAACCGATTTCCTCCAATCGGGTGCATTCCGATTGGACGGTCTTGCGGGTAACCGTAACCAAGCGATAAGGTATTGGCGACGCCCATCGAAGAACCTGACCGGAGATAATTACCCAATTCCATTCGCGGCGGATGATTGAGCATCCCTGTCACCGCGGCGCCGACGGCGGCACGGGAGCGAAACAGATCATCTAAATAAGTGTTTCGAAGATTATCGCCGTCATGACCGACCACCGACCAAATGTTAGGTATTATGACGGCGGCATTGGTATTTTGAACGAGTTCATTTTCAAAATAAACAGTTGGCGGAATCGTTCCCGGCGCACCCGTGCTGTAGGGCACCGTTCGTCGCCACGGTTCGCTTTGAGTCGGAAACCCGTCGCCGTTTTGCAGTCCGCCGTTGGCAGATGATGTCCCGCCTTGAACGCGGTTCTCGGGAAACATTCCGATTGTATTGGTGGCACCGCCCTGAAGAATAATTCTCCTTCTTCCTGAAACATCGTATATTGAAATGTCCGGATAAAAAGTTACGGCATCGGGTCGCTGAAATAAACCGCGATAAGTTACATGATTAGCGGTAAAGCCATTAAGCGTCACGCGGTAGCGAGCGCGAAGGGACGGGACAGGGCGGCTTGGTCCATTATTTGTTCGTGGATTGCCGCCTGAGTCAAGCGGGTCGGGCGTGGATGTTTGTTCACCCGGAGACGGCTGCGGTTTTGGTATAACCGGTATATTCCCGCTGATTGGTGAATCGCAGCTTGGTATTGCTTTAGCCGGATTTACAAGTGCATTGATGGCGAATCCGCCCGCTTGCACGCCCGTCAAAGTTCTCTTCACCGAAAAAATGTCGCCGTTAACTTCTTGCGGGTTAATATTGACAGTTTGCGTCTCGCCGCCTGCCATGCTGACCGTTCCGGGACTTTTATTTGTAAGCTGTATCGACACCGGACTTAGCAAACCGATTAATCCGGCTAAAGTTACCGTCAGGCTCGTCTGTTCACCTTTAACGAGATTTAGCTTGTCGGCTGCCAGATTGACGCTGATGCTGCGGTAAACACATTTGGCAACGATTTTTCCTATGTAGCTGACTTCCATTTCGGCGACACCTTTGACGTTTGCCGGACTTCGCACAATTACTTTTCTCGGCGAGGATGCAAGGAATCCCGCCGTCTGATTTCCAATTTTAATTGCCGTATTCGCAAAATCGCCGTCAAACGGTCCGGTTACGGATAAGGGTTTTCCCGCTTGTCCAACCGGAGGCGTAAGATAGTCTGACGCCTTTGCGGGACTCACCTTTTGAATTACTGACGTTCCTCCCTTATCGGGAGTATCAAATTTAAGCCCGCTTATCTGATTTACTTTTGGAGCGACCGGCACTTCGGCGCGGCTTACTATTTTGCCTTCCCTGTTCTTCAACACGACCGGAATCTTGGAAACGCCTTCGGGAATTGACCACTTTTTACAAACACTTACCGAATGCTCATCCTGTTTTTGCGCCGGGTCTTTGCAAAAATCAATCAAATTGCCGCCCTGCTGCTTCATCGGGGTTTCTTGGGTTGCGACCTCGACGACATATCCGCTTAGCTCGTCCATACTCGCGGATTGATTTGCGGGAACTTCATTCTTGGCTTGATCTCTAGGTATGGCTTGTTTTTTTTCTTCTGCTATAACGGTTCCTGAGATAGTGTCGCCTGCCGCGAGGTCATCGGGAAGGTTGACCGTTACTGTTCCGACAAGTGTATCGAAGGTTGTTGTTGTCAGCCCGCCTTGATTCTCTGTCCGAACTGCCGGACCTGCGTCGCCTTGCTGTAGCTGCGCTTCGATGTTTACCGGAAGTGCAGAGAGCATCAGCGCACTAATCAGCACCAAAGCGACGTAATGTCGAAGTACTCTAATAAATAGTTTTGTTAATTTATTTTTCATAGTTTTTCTCCTTCTTAAAATAGTCGGCAACCTGTGCCGTCAACGGTTTTGTTTTTGGTTGGAAGCTGAAGGATTAACCGACAGCCTCCGATAGAATTATTTGCGTTCTGGTTAGTTTTGCATTTGAACCATTAATTACAGGCGTTGAATCTGCACGAAAATCGTGTAATTGCCCTGCAGCGCGTCGGCATCCGTGTAGGTAATCGGAATCACGCCGTTACCATAACCGAAACTTGTCCGACTCGCTTCATTCGCATCGGCAAAGCTGAACCGGAGACGCTGCGGAAAGAAAACGTAGCTGTCGCGTCCGAGTGTCATTCCGATGGGACGGTCGCGCGGGTCTCCGAAAAGTCCAAGCCCGACATGCACATCAGTGCCAAGGTCGCCTTCCGTCGCAAGGATTCGACCGAGCAAGCCGGGATATTGCGGCGCCGGCGCGACGGAACGCGCTCCGTTATCGAGAACCGGACCTAACGCGCGACCGATTGCGGTTATAAGGTCGTCGGGTCCGTCCTGTTCCCAAATTGTCGGCACAACGACGAGAACCTGGCTCGATGTCAGTTCGCCGTCAAACAAAAGCATCGGAGCGCGGTCAGCAGTCGGCGAGCCGGATAAAACCGACGGGTCGTTTGGAAATGAATCACCGGTCAAAAAACCGCCGACCATTCCCGGATTCAAAGCGCCGGGACGCGCCGAGCCTGCCCGCACTCGGTCGGAGCGCCCGGTCGCGTCGCCCATCACGCGGCTTCGCAGTAACCCCGAAAAGCGAATGGAACCAATATCAGTGTCAGTCAATCCCCACCGCGAGAGAAAAAAAACTTCGTCGCCTTTGCCGTCGCGTTGGAGTAAGTCATCCAGCGTGGCGCGGAGGACTTTGAAACCGTTGATGGTGACTCGAAAACGTGCGTGATTTGAAGGTAAAGGTGGTTGCGGTTGCGGTTTCGGTTGCGGTTTCGGTGCACCCGCGCACTTGAGCACAAACGAGCCGGTTTCGTGCGACGATTCCATTTCATTGGGCGAGAGAATTTTAACCGCCTGCCAGCCTTCGTAATACGGCAGAGCCGAAGCATCGCCAAGCGTCCAATCGGTTGAAACCGGCTGTGTTCCGGCTTTCTCGAAGGTTAGTGCGTAAGCAGGCGCGGTCGCGCCGTCGCTGCGCGTGAAAGTGTATTTGACCGTGCCTGCGCCGTTTGCCGTAATGTATCCGTTGAACTTAACCGTCAGCGGACATTTGCCGGTCGGTCTGGCGTCGTCAGCCTTCAAAAAAACTTCGGTTACTCTGAAACCTTCCTGCGCCGCTACTTTTACCGGCAGCAAACCAATACCGAGCAAACCGCAAAGTAAAATAAATAATGTAAATAATCGTAATCTTGTCGTGTTCATAGTTTTCTCCTTTTATTTGAATAATGTTCGCCGAATATTATTTCGGGCTTGAATTTGACGTTTTGAATAATTACCAATGAATTGTCTTTCATTAACCGGACACGCCCCAAGTTAATCCGGCAACTGCTCGACCTGTAAATAAAGCGTGTAATCACCACCTCCCAGCGAGTCGGCATCTCTATAGGTAAACGGGAAAGCCTCGCCGTTTTTAGTTTGGCTGGACTGTGTCATTCGCAAAGCCTCGTCGTAGGTGAGAATAAAAACTTCAGGACGTAGACGATATTCGCCGGCATCGTATTCGCGCATTCCTATCGGATGGTCAACAGGACGCCATGTGACATGTGAATTTGTGAGTACCCGTTGAATTATGTCATTGCGTATCGAGTTTTTGACTGAATCTTGATTGACCGAATTAGAATTTTCGATGAGCAGTCCAACATCAATCAACGCATCGGGTGCGACATGTTGCCAAAGAGCATAAAGCGGATATGGAGCGCCGTCCCATTCCCAGATGGTCGGGATAAAAACCGCCGCATTTTGGCGGCGCGTCAGAATACCCTCCCAAAGCAGCAGGGGAAGACCCCACGATTGCGAATTTGTGGAATGTTTCTGCGGTGACTCTGGAAAAGAATCACCTGCGCGGAATCCGCCGTTTGCTCCAAGTCGCCGGCTGGAACCGCCGCGTATCCGTTGCGGGAAAGCGCCGCTTGAGGTGTCGCCGATGTCATATGTGCGGGTTTCCCAGGGAGCGGAAACGGTCGCGCTGACATCGCCAGCGGGTTTTTCAACAGTAAAATTCTTGCTGGCGACAAAGACCTCATCATCCATCCCATCTGGTGACCAAACCAGTTCGATCGTCGGATGATTGCAGGTAAAACCGTTAATCGTTACGCGAAAACGTCCGTGCGCGGGCGCAAAGCACTTTCCGCCTTCGCCAAACCGTTCCGCATTGGTAAAGACAGACGCCCGGTTGGTCGCTGCGTTCCAGTAAATTTTACCGCCCTCAAAGCTCTGATAAAAATCGCGGTCGTCAGGCGGCGTACAGTTTGTTTCGCTGCCGCTTGGAAAGCCGAGCGTTCCCTGTTCCCAACGCTGCCCGCTCCACGCCTCAAAAATTTTTTCCTTGACGACACGCGCGCCATAGCGGGGGTGCCAATAAACCCAACCGCGTTCAAATGCCTGCCACCATCCTTCATTACGCGGCGCCGGTGTCTGTACCGGCTGCGGCGATTCTGCACGGGGGCGTCCCAATCCATACTCGGCGGCGGCATCAGCGATTGCAGATTGCGGAGTGGTTTGAGAAATCACTGCTTCAGCCAAAAGCAGGATGACGAGAGCCGCGCCAAATAAAATTCTCTTTTTTTTCAATATCAAGTTAAATTCTGCTGCCCTTAGGGTTTTCATCTCTCTTCTCCTTTTCTTACTTCTTCAATCAGCGAACGGGAACAAATGCGGTCGCCGTTTGTATGAACCGCGCCGGACGGCAATTCGGAAATACCGAATAAACCGATTTCCGTCGGCGCAATCCAAAAAACTTCTGCCGCGCATTGCTCGCACCAACTTTGCCGCGCGTCAACATTTGAATTTTTCAAAATCAAAAGCGTCGTGGTTTCGCTGACGGTTTCAATGCGTCTTTTTTTTGTTTGCATATTTTCTTCAGAAAATCTTTGTTCGATAGCTGATTTCAGTCATATAATTTGATTTTCAAATAATCACAGGCAAAAACTTCTCTTGCCTTTCGTTCAACACAATAGTTCGGAGAGCGAAAAAATGTCTTTAAGCAAATCTTCAATTAATTATCAACAAAATCTCACCGCGCCTAACTCTGACAATAATTGCACTTATGAATTTGAAGATTTTCGCCTTGACGCCGCGCATCTGATGCTTTACAAAAAGGGAAAGGCGATTTCGCTCAAACCGAAGGTCGTCGAGACGCTGGTCGCGCTGGCTGAGAGGCGCGGCGAGGTAATCGGCAAAGACGAATTGATGAATCGTTTGTGGGCGGATTCGTTCGTCGAAGAATCGAATTTGACGCAGAATATTTATTTGCTTCGCAAGACGCTCGGCAACTGCGCTGACGGACAGCCTTTTATCGAAAATTTCTCGCGGCGCGGCTATCGCTTTAACGGTGAAATAAAAATCCCAGACGGCACGGCTGAATTGCTCTTCGCCACACACACCAAAACGCAAACCGTTATCGAAGAAACAATCGAAGGCAAAACGCGGCAAAATTGGCTGCTTGTCGGCGGGACGATTGTCACGGGCGCTCTTTTGATTTTGTCGGGAATTATTTTTACAAATTATAGAAACAATCAATCTTTTGTCGTCGCCGCGCCGACCCAAGATGTTTTACTCAAACGATTAACGCCCGACGTTTATGCGCGTTACCCTTTGCTTTCGCCCGACGGCAAGCGTCTGGCTTTTACTCAAACCGAAAACGGCAAGAATACGCTTTGGCTCAAAGACATTGAAACGGGCGGCGCAATTCAACTTCTGCCGCCGATTTCCGATGAACAAGGCTATTATCTCAACGCTTTTTCGCCCGACGGTCACCGGCTTTTCTACGAAACCCGCCCTAAAAACACTCCGAATATGACGATTGTTCGTCTTACGCTTTCAAGCGGCGCGACGCAGGAAATTGCCCGCGACGTTATCAGCCCATCGGCAATTTCGCCCGACGGTAACCAGCTTGCTTTCATTAAAGGAAACGGCGATTTGATGACTGTCCGCGCGGACGGAAGCGGCGAGCGTTTTTTGAAACATCGTGAAGACGGTTGGTTTGTAATTTGGGGTTCACAGATGTCCTGGTCGCCCGACGGAATGCGCATCGCCGTCTGCGGCGGACACAAAGAAAACGGACGCAACATTGGCGA
Source organism: Acidobacteriota bacterium (assembly GCA_030948995.1). Lineage (GTDB taxonomy): Bacteria > Acidobacteriota > Blastocatellia > Pyrinomonadales > Pyrinomonadaceae. The sequence goes on along the minus strand of JALYZF010000029.1, from coordinate 6,173 downwards.
TTTAATCGAAGTTTCGGCAAGCGATGGAAGCGAACAAACGATTACAACGCCTTCGACGTGGCTCGAATTAGGCAATGCGGCTTGGCTGGCAAACGGCAAATCATTGCTCGTAACAGCACGGCAAAGCATCGGCGAACCGTTTCAAATCTGGCATGTCTCGTATCCCGACGGCACGGCGACGCGAATCACAAACGACAATCTCAGTTATGAATGGCTCAGTGTATCGGCTGATTCAAAGACGCTTGCCGCCGAGCAGGAACTCGGGCAATTTAATATCTGGACTGCGCCGCTCGACGACGCAAAAAATATCAAAAAACTGACTTTCGGAAACTCCGCTAACGACGGCTTTTCCGGCATTGCCTTTATGCCTGACGGTCGAATAGTTTACAGCTCAACCCGAAGCGGCAATGTAGATTTGTGGATGATGAACGCCGACGGCAGCAATCAAAAACAACTGACCGCAAATGCGGGAAGCTGGAACGGCAGACCGCAAGTTACGCCCGACGGTCGCTATATTGTTTTCGTTTCCTCGCGCTCGGGCGTGAATCAGATTTGGCGAATGGAAACCGACGGCGGCAATGCGATTCAATTGACGAGCGGAATTTCCGGCGGCGAATTTCCGGGTCTTGCGCCCGACGGTCAATGGATTTTTTACAATAGGCATGATGACGATAAGCCTTCGATTTGGAAAGTTTCGATTGACGGCGGCGAGCCTTTGCGCGTTTCAACTCAAAAGAGCGTCGCCGGACCTTTGGTTTCGCCTGACGGGAAACTCGTCGCGTATTATCATAATGAACCGGACGCAGTGAATCCGTGGCAAATCGGCGTAATGTCAATAGACGGCGGCGAGCCGTTAAAGATGTATGACATTCCGGCAAATCGCGGATTGCCGAGATGGACTGCCGACTCAAAATCGCTGATTACGATGAGCGGCGAAGCGAGCAACTTATATGAATATCCACTCGACGGCGGACAGCCGCGCCAACTGACCGATTATCAAACCGAGCGAAATTCCTATTTCGCTTTTTCGCCTGACTTCAAACAAATCGCCTTTTCACGCGGCAACGATTTCAGCGAAGCCATTTTAATAAATTTAGCGAATCGCTAATAAAACTAAAAATAAATTTCCCGAAATCCATTTCGTGTTTTCGCCTGAATCGTATCGGCGGTGGTAACATAGTTTCAAGCAGTTTCTATTGTTTGAAAAACGAATCGGTCGGACAGGATTTTCTGTTTTTTGCCAAAACAATTTATCTGTTTCCGACTTTTTTGATTTATTTCAAACAGGATTTTAGATTTTGAATTTTGAATCTTGCGCCAAAGAAATCAGAAATTTTAGCTTTCGTAACGGTTAATTTAATGAAAAAAATTATGCAAAAATGTGAGCATTTAAAAGAAATAAAAAAGGTCGAACCAAGCGCGGACGGCTGCGAAGATTGCTTAAAGATTGGCGATGATTGGGTTCACCTGCGCCTTTGCGAAACGTGCGGTCATGTCGGCTGCTGCGATTCGTCAAAGAATAAACACGCGACGAAACATTTCCGCTCGACAACACATCCGATTATCAAATCTTTCGAGCCGAGCGAAGATTGGGGTTATTGCTACCCGGACGATATGTTCTACGAAACGCTTCCGGCGGCTTAGACAAGCCACCGAAATATGAAGGTATAAGCGAAGTTTCTATACATTATTAATGAGGTTTTATGAATACGATTATACTTTTATTCGGTATGGAAGGTCCTTCAATTTGGGGCTTCGTTCTGAGTTATTTAATAGTTGGATTAATAGGTTTTGCTATTTGTTATATTCACCGCTATTTGGTTTTTGTAGTCGTGCCTATTTTTTTTTGGTTAGCCTATTATATGAACAACGGATTATCACAAGATTTGCCAAATCATAAAATGCTCGGATTAATTTTAACTTTATTTAGTTTTTTCGCCATTGTATTTGGTGCAATTTTAAGCTGGAGAAAAAACAAAAGTCCCTTGAAAACTTTCTCATAATTGAAATGATTGATTTAAGAAGCGACACGGTTACAAAACCGACCGCCGAGATGCGGCGCGCAATGGCGGCGGCTGAAGTCGGCGACGACGTTTATGCGGAAGACCCGACGGTTAATTTATTGCAGGAACGCGCCGCCGAGATTTTTGGCAAAGAAGCCGCGCTGTTTGTTCCCACAGGCTCGATGGGCAATCAAATCGCCGTCAAACTACACACAAAACAGGGCGATGAAGTAATAATTGAAGAGCGCGGGCATATTTTTAATTACGAAATGGCGACGATGGCGGTCGTTTCGGGAACTCTGGCGCGCCCCGTGAAAAGCGCTGACGGCAGTGGAATTTTAACTTGGAACGAAATCGCGTCGGCTCTGCACATAAATGTTCCGTATTATACTTCGCCGACGGGTTTGATTGCGCTGGAAAATTCGCACAATCTCGCCGGCGGAACTGTTATGACCGGCAAACATTGCGCGGAAATTTGCGGTAAAGCGCACGCGCTCGGCATTCCCATTCATCTCGACGGCGCGCGGATTTTTAATGCGTCGGTCGCGTTGGGCGAATCGGTTGCCGAACTTTCCAAAGATTGCGATTCAGTGCAATTTTGCCTGTCGAAAGGCTTGGGCGCGCCCGTAGGTTCAATGATTTTGGGAACAAAAGAATTTATCCGCGAAGCCCGAAGCTGGCGCAAACTGTTCGGCGGCGGAATGCGCCAAGTCGGAGTTTTAGCGGCGGCTGGTTTGATTGCTTTGGAAGAGTCGCCGAAGATTCTGCACATCGACCACGAAAACGCGCGGCGGTTAGCCGAAGGCGTGGCGAATCTAAAAGGCGTTTCAATAAATCCCGAAACCGTTGTAACAAACATCGTAATTTTCGACGTTTCAAATGCGAGCCTTTCGTCAGCCGAAATCTGCGCGAAATTAAAAGAACAAAAAATTTTAGCGTCGCCCTTCGGCAGTGCAATTCGGATGGTTACACATTACGACGTTTCGCTGCAAGACATTGAAACGACGCTTTTAGAACTTGAAAAATGTCTGAATTGATTCGAAGGTTTGTTTTCGACAAACCTCTAATGTTTCAACTTACTTTTCTTGTAGTAAAATTCATTTGACAGAATTTTTGTAAACGGTTATTCGGGAGAAACTATGAAAAATCTTTTATCACGTTACTATTTAGGTTTATTTGTATTTGCAGTTTTACTTTTTTCACAGGAAACCGTTTTTGCCCAACAAACAGATTTATCGAATGAAAAGATTGTCGAAAAAACCGCGTCGTCCGTTGTTTTGGTTTTAACCAGCAAAGGCGCGGGAGTTTTAGACAAAGTCGGTTCCGGCGTCATCGTTCGCAGCGACGGAGTAATTTTAACGGCTTATCACGTAATCAAAGACGCGACTCAAGTGCAAATTCGGCTTAAGAACGGCGAGATTTATGACCGAGTGGATTTGCTCGGCTACGACGAGCGCCGCGACGTTGCCGCGATAAAGATTTCGGCGACAAATTTGTCTGCCGTTGCCGTCAATATTGAAGAACCGAAATCCGGCGGAAAAGTTTTTGTCATTTCAAATCCTCAGACTCTAAGCTGGACGATTGCCGACGGTTTATTGAGCGCGGTAAGGATGGCAGACGAAATTCCAAATGCCGGACGCGGCTTTCGAGTTTTGCAATTTTCCGCGCCGGTGTCACCCGGTTCAAGCGGCGGTTTGTTAACGGATGAAAAAGGTCAGGCGATTGGCTTAATCGTCGCTTCGATGACTTCGGGACAAAATCTGAATTTTGCGATTCCGTTATCGAGCGTTGGCGGTCTGGCTGATTCGTCGAAAACTTTATTGTCATTCGGAAAAGGCAACGAACTCGAACTGCCCCAGATAATCCGTCCGCCGACTTCGGTCGATATTGTCAACGCCGACCCGAAAGCAATGCTTCGCAATGCAAAAGTATTCTACATATCTTCCGATGCCGAATTAATTACCAGTACAATGATGCAGAATGCTTTGCAGAAAATGCCGGAATTTGAAAAGTGGAAATTAGTTATCGTCGAAAATAAAAGCGACCTTGCCGACATATTAATTTCCGTTGACCACCAACTTTATACTTTTGATTACAGATATTCGATGACCGACCGCCGAACTAACATTCTGCTGGCAACAGGGAAAGTTACGGTCTGGGACGGGAAAATCGCTTCTCAGAAATTTGCCAAAATGATAATTACGAAACTTAGACAATTGCGGCAGCAAGCTGGCAACACCGAAAATAAAAAAGAAACGAACATGCAAACATCTGAAAAGAAACGTTAGTATTGTGCCTGTGTAAAATTTCGCCGACTATAAACCACCGACTACTAATGATTATCGCTATTGACGGACCTTCGGGCGCGGGGAAATCGACGCTCGGCAAAATGCTGGCTAAAGAATTGGGCTTGCTTTATCTTGACACGGGCGCGATGTATCGCACCGTCGGGTTTGCCGTCCTTGAAAACGGAACGAGCGTCGAAGACGCAGACGCAATCGCTAAAATTGCCGAAAACGCTCGAATCGAACTTGTCGGCGAGCCGGAAAATCAAAAGGTTTTTCTCGACGGGCGCGACGTTTCTCAAGAGATTCGCACGAATGAAGTCGGGCAGACGGCTTCGATTGTTTCGACAATTTCGCAGGTCAGACGAATTCTTGTCGAGCATCAGAGAACGCTTGGCGAATCGGCATTGAACGGATGTGTCTTAGACGGGCGCGACATCGGCTCGGTCGTCTTTCCGGCAGCGGACGCGAAATTTTTTCTTACTGCAAAACCTGAAGCGAGGGCGCGGCGGCGTTTTGAAGAAGATTTGGCGAAAGGACGCGGCGGAGCAACTTATGAGGAAACTCTGGCAGAAATAAATTTGCGCGACCGGCGCGACGTATCGCGCGCCGATTCGCCATTGACGATTAGTGAAGACGCGGTTGTCATCGATACGAGCGAGCTTGATTTAACCGAAGTTTTTGAACAAATGATGAATGTCGTTAGTGAAAAACAAAAGGCGCGTTATGAAGTTTCATAACGCGCCTTTATTGTCTCTTTGTCTGCTTAGTTTGACTTAAAATCCGTCAGTCGTTAAGATTTCTATTCGTTCTTTTTATGCTCCCGTAGCTCAGTTGGATAGAGCAACAGCCTTTAACTAAAAAAGGAGCCTGTATAGAGAATTAGTAATTTATACAGTGGAGAGTGCTATATCGGTGAATATCTAAGGGAAATGAAAAATTCCTATGACAACACCGAGGGAATTTTTTGAATTCGTTCAAAATTGATCCGTAGAGACTACACGCGCTCAGGCTGAAACGCCTAAGATATAGTCCAGACTTTCAACCGTTTTCTTCGGAAAATGTGGCTTGGGAAACCAAGTGAGGTAAGCTAAGCTGTGGGTCGCACGTTCAAGTCGTGCCGGGGGCAAATCAAATTTTGGATTTTGGATTTTCGGTTTTCAAAATCACGAAAAGTCTTTTACCTTCCTTTCGCTTTGAGCAATATTAAAAATTTTATTACAAATCCGGCGGCGGAAATGGCAATCGTTTTGCTGTGCGCGCTGGCGGTCGAATGGCTCGTTCTTCCCTTTTCTAAAAATCCTTTTCTGGTTTCGTTGCCGATTTTAATTGCCGTCGGCGTTATTTTTTTCTCGCACCGAAGGCGCGGTGAATCACTAAAAGAAATCGGTTACCGATTCGATAATTTTCTGTCGTGCCTGCGCCTGCTGGCTTTGCCAATGACGGCGTTTCTCGTCGGGCTGATATTGCTTGGCTGGATTTTGGGCAGTTTGCATTTTGGCGACCTTTTCGGCTCGGCGTTTTTTAGAAAATATGTTTGGCTGTTTGTTTGGGGGTTGATTCAGCAACATGGACTACAAGCGTTTTTTAATCGGCGCGCGCAGGAGATTTGGAGCAAAGGTTATTTGAGCATTTTGATTGCGGCTTCGATTTTCGCGCTGCTGCATCTGCCGAACGTCTGGTTGACAATAGCAACTTTTCTCGGCGGCTTGATGTGGGCGTTCGTTTATCAACGCACGCCAAATTTATTTGCGCTGGCAATTTCGCACGCAATTATGTCAGGCATTTTGGTAATGACAATGCCGCCCGCCGCGCTTCACGGAATGCGCGTCGGTTATAATTATTTCCGGCTTTAAATAAAGTAAAAAGGTAAAAGGTTTAGACC
>JALYZF010000011.1 GCA_030948995.1 Acidobacteriota bacterium | reverse complement strand
GATTTTGATTCCAATGGACGCCGATTTGCAGAACGACCCGAAAGACATCGCGCGACTTCTCGACAAATTAAATGAAGGTTACGACGTTGTTTCCGGCTGGCGCAGAAATCGTCAGGACGCGCTTATTTCCCGCAAAATACCGTCGCAGATTGCCAACCGCGTAATTTCTTTAATCGGCGGAGTTCCGCTTCACGATTACGGTTGCTCGCTGAAAGCCTATCGCCGCGACGTGATTCAAGACGTAAAACTTTACGGCGAGATGCACCGTTTTATACCGATTTACGCGGCTTGGGCAGGCGCGCGCGTTACGGAAATTCCAGTCGAGCATCACGCGCGAACGGCTGGCAAATCAAAATACGGAATCTCCCGAACCGTCAAAGTCGTCTTCGATTTGATGACGATAAAATTTATGGCTTCGTATCAAACGAAACCGATTTACGTTTTCGGCACGTTTGGCTTGGTTACTTTTTTGCTTTCGATTTTCGCCGGACTCTGGGCGTTTTTTTTGAAATACGTCGAAGGCGTTTCGTTTATTTTAACGCCGTTGCCGGTAATTGCAATTGTGTTACTGGCAATCTCGATGCAATTTTTTTTAATGGGCTTGCTGGCGGAAATGCTCGTGCGGACGTATCACGAATCGCAGGACAAAGCGATTTACGCCGTGAGGGAGAAGATTGGATTCGATAACAGTCATCAGTCAATGACCAACAGTCAACATTAATTGTCTGTTACTCTGATAACTGTTGACTGATAACTGAAATGTGCGGAATTGCAGGCTGGGCAAATTTAGATTCTAAAAAATCTTCGCAAGACACAAACGAAGCCGTTCTTCACCGAATGTGCGAGCGGATGAAGCATCGCGGTCCCGATTCGGAAGGCTTGTGGATGAATGAGTCGGTTGCGCTCGGAATGCGGCGGCTTTCTATTATTGACCTGCATACGGGCGAGCAGCCGGTTTACTCGGAAGACAAACAAATCGTCGTCGTGATGAACGGCGAGATTTATAATTTTCGGGAGTTAAGACTAGATTTAGAAAAACGCGGACACCGATTTGAAACCCAGACCGACACTGAAGTTTTGCCGCATCTTTATGAAGAATACGGCGAGTCAATGGTTGAGCATTTAAATGGAATGTTCGCGTTTGCGCTCTGGGATAAAAATAAAAGGAAACTGCTGATTGCGCGCGACCGTTTCGGTGAAAAGCCGCTTTATTACGGCATATTTAACAGCAAATTGATTTTCGCGTCCGAGCCAAAAGTTCTTTTACAACACGAAGATGTGAAACCGGAAATTAATCTTGACGCTTTGCGCTCGTATCTTTCGTTTGATTACGTTCCCGCGCCCGCTTCGATTTATAAAAATATTTACAAACTTCCCGCCGCTCATCTTTTAACTTTGGAAAACGGCGAAATAAAAACGCGGCGTTACTGGAATTTGACGTTTGGCAAAAACGCTCGAAAACCTACGATTGACGAAGCGGCGCCAGATTTGCGCGAGATTCTTTCCGACGCCGTGCGGATGCGGCTTGTATCGGATGTGCCTTTGGGAATTTTGCTTTCCGGCGGCGTTGATTCTTCAACCGTTGCGGCTTTTGCGGTGCGCCACGCAACCGAAAAAATAAAGACTTTTTCAATCGGTTTTGAAGAAGATTCGTTTGATGAATCAAAATACGCGCGCCAAGTGGCAACGCATTTGGGAACAGAGCATTATGAAGATAAATTGAGCGTCGAGCGGGCGGCGGATTTGATTTCGGAAATCGGAACGTGGCTTGACGAACCGATGTCGGACGGTTCTTTGATTCCGACATTTTTGCTCGCGCGTTTTGTCAAAAAGCACGTGACGGTCGCGCTCGGCGGCGATGGCGGCGACGAGATTTTCGCCGGTTATCCGATGTATTTCGCGCATAAAGCAGCAAACTTTTACGGCGCGATTCCGCAGTTTTTGAGAAACAATTTGATTGAGCCGTTTGTAAATCGTCTGCCCGTTTCAAATAAAAATCTTTCGTTCGATTACAAAGCTAAACGCTTTGTCGCAGCTTCAAAATATGATTTGGTTACGCGCCATCATTCATGGTTCGGCTCTTTTTCAATTGACGCGCAAAACGATTTATTAAGCCGCGACGTTTTAGCGCAAACTTCCGGCGATATTTACAAAGGCGCGAAAGATTTATTAAAAATCTGCGATTCAGAAAATGAAATCGAAAAGATGCAGTTTCTCGATATGAATTTCTATTTGGCTGAAGATATTTTAACGAAAGTTGACCGCGCTTCGATGGCAGTTTCCTTGGAAGTCCGCGCGCCGTTTCTCGACTCGCGCGTTGCCGAATTTGCGGCAAGTTTGCCGCTTGAATATAAACTTAAAGGCGCGAAAGGCAAATATATTCTGAAGCGAGCCGTTAAAGATTTGCTTCCGAAAAACATTTTGCATCGCCCGAAAAAAGGCTTCGGCGTTCCCGTTGCAGAATGGCTCAAAGGTCGTCTTAATCCTTTAATGCACGATTTACTCACGCCGGAGAGATTGAAAAATCAAGGTCTTTTCGATGAAAAGTTTGTGCAGAAATTAATCAAAGAACACGAAAAAGGCGTCGCTTCGCACCATAAACAGCTTTGGACTTTGCTGGTTTTTCAGCTTTGGTTTGATAATTTTTTGAAGAAAATTTAGAAATGGAAAAAGCCGGCGTTTTTCTATAACGTCGGCTTAAACTTTAACAGTTTTCAAACCTTTACTGCGTAACAGTAAATTTTGCCGCTTGTTCGAGCGATTGAACTTTGCCCGTGCTGTCCGGCACAAGGTCTTTGATTCTTACCTTGATTTCGTAATTGCCCGTCGCGAGCGCGGTTGTCGGCATAAGTTTCGCCAAAGTCAGGCGCTGTCCGGCGTCGGACAAGCCTTTCCAATCTTCTTTGTAAGAGGCAATCTGCTTACCGTCTTTGAGCAAAACATATTCGACATCAACTGCCGGACGCAAAGTCGTCTGGTCGATTCCGGCGTTGTAAACCTGCATATAAATGCCTATGTCCTGACCTTTTTTGTAAACGCCGGAAAGATTCGGAAGCACTTTTGTATCGCCGATGACGAACATTCCGCCAATATCTCTCTCGGTTGTCGAATAAAGTTTCGCCGCTAGAATTAAGCTCGACGCATTGAGTTTGTTTTCTTCAAACTTCGGAACTGTAAATCCGATGCTACGAATTCCTTTATTGCCGGACGCGACGTCGCGGACGACGACATCGACTTTATAAGTGCCGGGCGTTAAAGCAATCGCTTTTTGATAAACCGATTTGCGGTCGCGCGCTTCGTTCAGTTCAGTTTCGGTCGCGCTTGTCGTCGCCGAATCTTCAAAAATGCCCGAACGTTTTCCCGAAACCGCCGTGATGCGCCCGAAAACGTTCATTTTCGCGGTTTCGATTCCGCCGACAGGCTCGAAAACCAATTCTTTGTTGCTTGCCTGAACCGTAAAGGTCGTAATCACGCGGTCTTCGGATTGGCGGAAAAAATCAACCTGCAAATCAAAGTCGAGAGGATTGTTGTCGATAATGCCCGAATCACCGCCGGCAAGTTCCTGCAAATCACTGAATTTTACCTGCGGCGGGCGCTGCAAACCAGCCAGAACTTCAAGACGGCGAAACGGGCTGTCCTGCTCGCGCTGAAAATTGCTGTTACCGATTCCGCCGATACGGTCGCCTTTGCTGCTGAGTCCGAGTTGTTCGGCGGTCGTCAAACCCGCACCCGGAACATTCAAAAGAGCGTCCTTTTCGTC
>JALYZF010000295.1 GCA_030948995.1 Acidobacteriota bacterium | reverse complement strand
TCGATAACCTTTGCTTTGGGCAAACGAGTCGCGGCGGGCAACGTAAATCGAAATATTTATCTAAAGATTTTCAAGCGCGCGGCGGTTATATTCGCTCTCGGATTATTTCTGCAAGTGTTCCCTTTTTACAACATCTGGAAAGCTGAGTGGTTTGACCCGTTAAATGTTCGGATAATGGGCGTCCTTCAACGCATTGCTGTTTGTTATCTGATTTCCGCGTTGATTTTCCTCCATACGAATTGGAAACGGCAAGCGATTATCGCAGTCGCGCTTCTGTTTATTTACTGGGCGTTGATGACTTTGATAAATGTTCCGGGCTGTGACGTTACGACTTTTAATGACAAGGCGTGCAATCTCGCGGCTTATCTCGACCGCACAATTTTAACGGAAAATCACATCTGGAATCAATCAAAAGTATTTGACCCCGAAGGATTGCTTTCGACGATTCCGGCAATTGCTACAACTTTGGCTGGCGTTTTAACCGGACATTGGCTGAAGAGCAAACGAGACGATTTCGATAAAACGGCGGGAATATTTTTCTTCGGCGTTGTTTTAATCGCGCTCGGTTATGTTTGGAGTTTCTGGTTTCCGCTCAACAAAGCCTTGTGGACAAGTTCTTATGTTGTCTATACGGCTGGTTTGGCGCTGTGTTTTCTCGGATTCTGCTTTTGGCTCGTTGACCTAAAAGGCTACCGGAAATGGACAAAACCATTTGTCATTTTCGGCACGAACGCGCTGGTCTTATACGTTGGCTCTTCGATTATGAGCTTAATTCTGGATTTGTTTCAACTACAAAGCGCGAATGGTAAAATAATCAGCTTGCAGGAAGCGATTTTTAATAGCGTCTTTTTGCCGATTGCCGCTCCTGTTAATGCTTCATTATTGTATGCCGTTTCATTCGTTTTAATCTGGCTGTTTTTAATGTGGTTGCTTTACCGGAAACGAATTTTTATAAAAATTTAATAAAACCGCATCGCGTCTGCGGTTTTTTCACTTTAATTATCCACTGTTTATTTAGTCGGTTCGGGTTCTGCGCCGCCTGTAACGGTGAATTTTATATCGTCGCTGTTTTCGGCTAGTTTGTGGTCTTTGGCGTTATAGGCGACTACTTTCAGGCTGTATTTGCCGTTTGGCAGATTTTCCGTAACTGTGTAAGTCGGGTCGTCGGTTCTTTCATTTGAAACGGGCGCCAAGCCGCCGGCGTCCGGGAAAAGACTGACTTTGTAATAAGCCGCGTCGGGATAAGCGTTCCATTTTAATTCCAGATTTTTGGCGTCCGCCTTTGCGCCCGCTTTCGGATTTGTGGTTTTTAGGTCGTCTTTGAAAAGATTTATGTCATCGGCGAAAATCGTTTTGTCGGCTTCGACCGTAAACTTTTGCGCCGTCATAATGCCTTCCTGCGGATAAACGTAATAACTGGTCGAGAAAACCTTCGCCGTTAAACCGCCGTAAGTTTTCGGCTCCAAGTCGGCAAGAACGAAAACGCCGTCGCTGCCGGTTTTCGTCGTCAAGGTTTTCCCCTTGCACTCGACGCCCATCAGCGTGCTGAAATTTTCGCAGATTCTGACTTCGATTCCCGACGCTGGCTGGTCGTTATACAAAACTTTGCCCTGCACATTGCCCTTCCCCGACGCGGGTTTAGCGCGTTCCGCACCGCTCGTCGAAGCTGTTTCCTCATCATCATTGCTGCTGTCGCCTTTGTTAGACACAGTTTTTGTTTTGGCGTTCGACATCGAAACCGCCGAATTTGAATTATTGTTTGCCGAATCCTTAAAACTGTCTTTGCTCAAACCGCACGCTAGCGAAACGAAAATCAATAAAGCGACGGCGAACAAAAAATTGATTTTTGCTTTTAACATAAAACACTCCTTATCGAAATTTTTGAAAAGCTCTGCCGATTAAATACAAAAACAATATATCCAAGTCGCGTTTTTCGCAAATGGACGGTTAAATTAGCTGAAGGCAACACGCTTATATGATAAAAATGAAAATCTGATAAAAGAACTTTTTGCGAAATGAATTGAATATATCAGCGTTCTTTTGCGGGAATAGTTGCGTAATAACTTTAAAATCAATCGTCGTGAGGATTAAAAAATTGGCTGGCGGAAAAGATTCCAAAAGACAAACAACTTCAAATTCCGCAAGCGCGAGAAATCAGCGACGCAAGTTTCTGCGTTTTTTTCCAAAAGGATTTTATGACGAGAAAGATGAATAGTTTTGAAAGTGAAAAAGTGAAAAAGTTTTGCGCGTCTTTTTCACTTTTGTTACGGTTTCGGCTTTTCTTCCGGCGCGGGTTCAACATCTTCGTCGAGGATTTTAACTTCCGAGCCGTATTTTTGATATTCCTTAAAGCGAATTACATTTCGCGTTTCATAAACTTCGCTTTTATCACGAAACGTCAGGCGAACATCTGACAGCGCGGGTAGCAGATATTTCTGGTTGCTTATCGAGACCCAATCATAATCAATCGTTCTCGTTGCCGTGCGAATCGGAAAACTTTCGGGTAGTTCGGTCGCCGCGCTTTCGACGCGGAGAACGCGGAAATTTTCGCGGTCGATCCAGATTCTGCCTTTCATTCCCGTTATCGCCGTGTCGTTTGTGTAGCCAGACGCGGTAACGCGCTGCAACGCTCTATCGCGTTCGATTGAATAATTAAAAACGACGGCACGCCGACCGCGAATCATGTCCGTGTCGGCAATCTCGAATTTCGTATCGCTGTCGGACTTGAAAATTTTTGCCAGAACCGTCACGAATTCGCCGGTCGAGCTTGTGCCGCCGACTTCTTCGTAACTTCCCTTTGCAGTCGGATTATTCTGCACAATGCCATTAAGCGATAAAACTCTGTAATCTTCCTGTCCGCTCGAACGATAATTGACGGCGACGACGAGACGGTCGAGATTGCGGAAATTATTTGTTCCGGCATACGCGGCGGAACGAGCAATCTGCTGTTTGACGACAAAATCCGGCATCTCTTCGACCGCCGCTAAAGTCGCTTCGCGCGCTTTTGCTAAAATTTCGTTTGATTCTTTTGCGGTCGGAAGTTTCGCAGTCGTTGGATTTTGGCGGCGGCGTTCGGCTTCTTCCAATGTTCGCTTGAGTTCGGCGTCGTTGCGGCTTTTCGATGTCGTCAAACCGCGCAAACCGTCGGTCAGTTCAAAACTGATTCCGCGCGTGCGAACGGCTTCGACAATTTCATCTTTTTTTGCGGGCGATTTCTGCAAGTCGTAAAGCATTTTGACATATTCAGCCTGCGTCAAAGGTTTTTGCTGCGCGTCCTGTGCAAAGACGAAACTCGTAGAAATTAAAATTAAAACTGCGGAGATTATCTTTTTCATTGATTCATTAAAGATG
>JALYZF010000315.1 GCA_030948995.1 Acidobacteriota bacterium | reverse complement strand
CGACGTTCCCTTAGGCGTCGCCGGACAAACCGCGCAAGTCGAAGTTACGGCAGAAGCGCCCGTCATTAACACTAACGATAATTCAAACGCGACAAATATCAACCAGGTTTCAATCAACGAACTGCCGATTAACGGACGACGCGCTTCAAACTTTGCGCTTTTAGCGCCTTCGACAGTTCCAGACGGAACTTTCGGTTTAATTAGTTTTCGCGGCATTTCCGGTCTTTTAAATAACAGCACGGTTGACGGCGGCGACAATAATCAAGCATTCTTCTCCGAAGAACGCGGTCGCACACGCATTAACTATGTTATCAGCCAATCGGCTGTGCGAGAGTTTCAAATCAACGGCTCAAATTATTCCGCCGAATACGGACGCGCCGCGGGCGGCGTTATCAACACCGTAACCAAAAGCGGAACGAACAATTTTCACGGCGATTTGTTTTACTACAATCGCAACAACCGTAACGGCGCGCGCAATCCGCGAGCATTTCGCTCTATTTTAGATGCTAACGGTATTCTGACGACGGTTGCGGCAAAACCGATTGACCTGCGTCAGCAATTCGGCGGAACAATCGGCGGACCGATTATTAAAAACAGACTATTTTTCTTCTTTAGTTACGACCAGCAAAAAAGGAATTTTCCCGGTCTTGCCGTCTTTACAAATTCTACCTATTTAAATACAGTAAATCGCACTTTGCTGACCACGCGCGGTCTAACTGCCGCTCAAATTGACAGTTCGCTCGGTTTTATAAATTCGCTCACGGGCGAAACGCCGCGCAGAGGCGACCAAACGCTGTATTTGCCAAAAATCGATTGGCAAATTAACAATAATAATTTGTTTAGTGTCAGCTACAATCGTCTTCGCTGGAAATCTCCGAACGGAATTCAAACGCAAGCCGTCAATAACCGCGCGCGTTCGAGTTTCGGCGACGATGGCGTTCAAGTAGATTCGTTGAATGCGCGTCTGCAATCAACTATTTCAAGCAGTGTTTTGAACGAAGCGCGTTTCCAATACGGACGCGACAATGAGTTTCAAACCAGCACTCCGCCGCTTCCGGGCGAACCGACAACAGCAACAACAAGTTTAGGCGCGCGCTCTCCCGATGTGTTTTTAACAAGCGGTATTGAGTTTGGAACGCCGACTTTCTTGGAACGTGCGGCATTTCCCGACGAGAAGCGTTATCAATTTGCCGATACGGTAACTTTAACGGAAGGACGGCACACTTTTAAATTCGGCGGCGACATCAACCGTGTTACCGACAATATTCAAAATCTCCGTTTTCAAGCTGGTGCTTACACATATAACAACATCAACGATTTTATCGTTGACTATGTAAATTTCAGAACACCTTTAGCTGCAACCACACTTTGTGCTACCAGCACGCGCGCCGTCGGACGTTGCTATACGAGTAATTATCAACAAGGAATCGGCTCGCCCGGAATAAAGTTTGCAACATACGACTACAATTTCTTTGCTCAAGACGATTTTCGTATTTCTCCGCGCTTAACCGTAAATTTAGGCTTGCGCTACGAATACATCAAATTGCCGAGCGCGCCTTTGGTTAATTCCAGCACGGCGACAATTCCGAATGACGGAAGAACTTTAGCCGAAGCGACTTCGACTTTACCGAAAGACAAAAACAACTTCGGTCCGCGTATCGGATTCGCTTATGACGTTTTCGGCGACGGCAAAACTTCAATTCGCGGCGGTTATGGTATTTACTTCGGTCGTATTCAAAATTCGACTATCTACAACGCATTGGTTAACACTGGAAACACAGGCGGACAAGCTCAATTGAGCATTGCGGCAACTGACCCGCTCGCGCCAATTTTTCCGAATGTTTTGCCGACTAACAACCTGACGTTCAGAGCCGGCGCGATTCAATTCTTCCAGAGAGATTTTCAAGCTCCGTTAATCAATCAGTATGACGTCATACTTGAACGTCAAATTGCTAAAAACACTGTAGCTTCTATTTCCTATATCGGAAGTTTAGGACGCAGCCTGCCGACGTTTGTTGATAAAAACTTGATTCCATGCGATTCAAGATTAACGATTTCGGCAACCTGTCAATCAAATGCCACGTCAACGACCTTTACTATCAGCGGCGGTCCCAACAGCGGTCAAACATTTATCGTGCCGCTTGCTACGCGCGCTGATACCAGTTTTCAACAGTTAACCCAAATCGAAAGTTCGGTAAAATCTGAATATAACGCGCTGGTTCTTCAGGTCAATCGTCGTTTTACGAGCGGCTTGCAGTTTCAGGCGAGCTATACTTTGGCAAAATCCACTGATAACAATCAAAACTCGGCGACATTTACGCAAAACAACAGCCCGCTCAACGTCTTTGACCGCAGCTTCGATTCAGGTCCGAGCAACTTTGACATTCGGCATAAATTTGTCGTCAGCGCCGTTTATGCTCCGTCGCTATACAAAGGCGATAAAAATTCTATCTACAATTACCTGCTTAACGGCTGGTCAATTGCGCCGATTTATACTTATTATTCGGGTCGTCCTTTTGACGGAACGGTTTCCGGCACGAGTCTAAACGGTCAAAATGGAGACAATCGTTTCCCGCTGAATTCGCGTAATTTCTATCGCTTGCCGCGTCTTCAAAATTTGGATCTGCGACTTTCCAAGCGGTTTAGATTTACCGAACGCTACAATCTTGAATTACTTGCCGAAGGTTTCAATGTCTTTAATCGAACCCAAGTTTTTGGAGAAAACAGCACGCTTTATACGCGCGGAGCGACGAGTCTTGTCAATGGAGTTCTAAGCAGCACATTGACTTACAATCCGCAATTTGGACAAGTTACCACGACCGACAGCACTTTGTATCGTGAGCGCCAAATTCAATTTGCAGCGCGTTTCCAATTTTAGTTTTTCCTCACGGGGAAAAACCTTGCGGCGTGTTTCTTTACGAAGAGACACGCCATTTTTATTCTTAAACATTTAACATTTACCATTTACCATTTATTTGTGCGTATTCTGCAAATCAGCTCGGCAAAGAATTTCGGCGGCGGCGAGCGTCATCTCGTTGATTTGTGCAGAGGCTTGTCTTCCGGCGGACACGAAATTTTCGTCGTCTTGCGTCCGTCAAACGAATGGCAAGAGAAACTTTCTTTTTTGCCGGAGGAAAGAATTTTTCATTTGTCGCTGAAAAACTCCCTCGACGTATTCAGCGCGCGCAAACTTGCGCGAATCGTCCGCGAGAAAAATATCGAAATCGTTCACGCGCACTTGGCGAGAGATTATCCGGTTGCCGCGCTTGCCGTTCGACTTTCAAAACGTGCAAAACTCGTCCTAACGCGCCATCTTCTTTTTCCGCTCAGTTTTCCGCATAAATTTGTTTTGCCCAAAGATTCGACATTTATTGCCGTTTCAAAAGGCGTTCGGCGCGAACTTAGAAAACATTTTTTTCTGCCTCATGAACAAATTCGTCTCGTTCAAAACGGCGTTGACACGCGGCATTTTGAAAACGCAAAAAAAGTCGAAGCCAGAGAAGATTTGCGGCGGCGATTAAACTTAAAATCCGACAGCCTTTTAATCGGCATCGTCGGCGAAATCACCGCGCATAAAGGTCAGACGGATTTTGTTCGCGCAGCTTCCGTCGTCTTAAAACAATTTCCCGCCGCTGAATTCTTAATCGTCGGACAAGACGGCTCGCCGCCGCAAAAATACCAGAAGCGACTGGAAGATTTAATCAAAGAACTCGGATTGCAAAACAAAATTCACTTGTTCGGCTGGATTGAGGATGTTGCGCCGGTTTTCGCCGCACTCGATGTTTTTGTTTCCGCCTCCCGCGTCGAGCCTTTCGGTTTGGTTATTGCCGAAGCCTTTGCTTCGGGCTGCGCGGTTGTCGCTACTGAAACCGACGGCGCGACGGAAATAATTGAAGACGGGAAAACAGGAAAACTCGTTCCTGTTGAAAATCCGTTTGAGTTAGGCAAAGCTGTCGGCGAGCTTTTAAGCGATGAAAGTTTGCGGCAAAAGTTGGGCGACAACGCGCAAAAAGCGGCGGAGAAATTTAGCGTTGAAAGAATGACGGCGGAAACCGTAAATATTTACCGAGAAATTATAACGCGAGAAAACTCGTAGGCACTAATGTTTATAGTCTGAAAAATGCGCGTCGCCGCAATCCGGTGAAGCGCATTTTTCATCCTAGTTGCTCAAACAAAAAACAACGGTTCGACGATTCAGATTTTAACCGTTCAAAAGTTCTGCCAAACTGCTCAATCCGTCGCTAAGCTCTGAAACGATAACCGCATTGCACGGCGGATTTTTCTCAGGCGGCGGAGGCGGCGGATCTGTCGGCGGCGGGTCTTCTCCTGCTACCGCTAAATTTAATGTAAAAGTTTCCGGCGCGCTGATTAAATCATAGTATTTTTTGAAATCACCTTCGGCGTGCGACGCCGGTTCATAGCAGTCGTTATCAAAAACGATTTCATAAACGACGCCTTCTTCAGCAACTAAGGGTGCAATCAAATTCGGTTTACCGGCAACTAGAATTTCGGTTTTCCCGCCTGCGCGACAGACAATATCCGCGCCGATAACTAAACCGATTTCCGTTGTCTTTATAGTTTCCCCGTCATTTTTTACAACATCGTAAACGTTTTTGCTCAAAGTTTTTGTATAAAAAACACTGTCGGAAATCGAAAGAAATGTTTTCGGCAAATCCAGACCCTTTTCAAAAGCCAGTCTTCCTTCGTGCATCTCAGCGTCGGCAAAATCTATCACGCGGCTTAAACTTTTTTCGTCGTCTCCGTCATAACGCGGTGAATCGGGCGCGACCGCATTGCTTGAGCGAACATAAATTTTTTCATTCGGTTCTATTTCATAAGTTTGGCTCTCTTGCGACGTTTCCCCGCGACATTTATTTATAATAATTTTCAGGTTGTGATTGGCAACGTGGCGCAGAAATATCGCTTCCCAATTTTGATTGTTTTTATTGTAATTGCACATCGCCAAGCCTTTGATGGCGATGCGGATATTAGCTTCACTGTTAATTTTTGGGCTTTCGCATTTTTGATTTTTTAGCATAATCTTTCTCCCGTTTATTTAATTTACCGAACAAAACTAAAACTCCGAATAACCGCCAAGAGTGATAAACGCCGACCAGTAATAGGGATTTTTAAAACGTCCTTCAGGAGTGTTTATCAAATCAAGTTGCGCGGCGCGCAAAGCATCGACGGTCGAAAACTTTTCAATTTTGCGATAGTGATGAAAGCGAATCATCAATTCGGCGGTCGCGTCCGAATCGACCGACCAAAGGCTGGCGACGACCAGCGGAATGCCCGCCGCCAGAAACGTGCGCGACGCGCCAATCATTCCTTCGCCGTTATAATAATTTTCAGCGCCCGTCTGACAGGCGGAAAGCACGACGAGCCGCGTGTGCGAAAAATTTTTGCCAATCAATTCGTAATTGGCTAAATCGCCGCCCGCGTCCGGCGCGTCGTTTGCTAAAATAAAACTCGAAGAAAGCGGCGCGTGTTCGCTGGCAATGTAATGACCGGCAAAATGTATCACGTTGGCGCGCGCTAAATTTTTTAAGACTTTTGCTTTTGTGGCGTCTTGCCGGAGCAGAACAACCGGATTTAGGTAATAGCGGGCGATTTCAGAGGCTTCCCTTTCAGCCGCCGGAAGATTTTGGAGGCTCGCGTGAGTCTTGCGGTCGAAAGCCGGATTGCCGATGCTCAAAATGTTTTCCGTTTGATTTTCGCTCAATCTCCGCGCATTTTTTGTAAAAGCGAGAAAAAGATTCGCGCTCGGTGCAAAAAAGAATTTTCTTTTGCCGATAAAATACTGCCCGCTTTCCGGCGCGGCGAGCGCGGCGAACGGCAAATGTAATAAAGATTTGTCGGCAATTAAACAAATCTTTTTTTCGTCGCCGATTTTATTAATGAACGGGCTTATTAAAAGTTGGTAAAGTTCAATCGATAGTTGTCGCCGTTCGTCTGCGCGGCTTTCGTCATTGGTCGAAACCAGTTTCAGATATGAATTGGTTTTAGCGCGTAAATCTTCGTCGGAAATTTCAGCTTCGACGACTTGGAAATCCGTTTTTGAAATCAACCAGATTAAAACTTTATCTTTCAAAACCGCGTATTCCGCGATTTCAACCTGCTCAGGCATCGCGGCGCGAATCTCTCGCAAGCTCAAAGGCGCGGAAACTTCTTTAATTTTGACTTCCAATTTTGAACCGTTTTTCTCGACTTCGCCGCCTTTTTCCAATAAATCAAGCAAGGAACGTGAGCGCGACGGTTCCGAATAATCAAAAGCCTTCTCAGAATTTCCTCTACCGTATTCGTAGGCAATCGCCGCATCATAAACCGTCTGCTCGTTATCGAAAAAGATATTGCGCGTCTGCTCGTCCAAAATTGCGGCGCGGTTTTTTTCAAAAATTTCCAAAACCGTTTTGAGTTCGACTTCAAAATTCTGCGCGTCATTTTCCGTCTGGTAACAAAATAATCGACCTTTATGAGCGTCGTAACGTTCGGCTTTGTATTCGCCCGTATCGTAAAAGGCGACGGCTGCATTATAGCTTGCTAGTGCCTCGCCGCACGCGCCGGTTTCGCGCTTGAGATGTGCAATCTGCAAATTTGAAAAAGCGATTCTTTCGTTTCGCTGTCCTTGGTTTTCCAGCGCTTCGGCATCTCGCAGGCTTTCTTCCAAAACTTTCAAAGCCTCATCATAATTTTTTTGCGCCGCCAAAATTTCTCCGAGCTGCACGTTTGAAATTTGATGAAAAACGGCGTCTTCAATTTCCGCAAGAAGCAGAACCGCTTCTTTTTCATAAGCGAGAGCGACGTTATAGGATTTGAGCGTGTAAAACGTGCGAACGAGCGTGTTGTATGTGCGGCTTTTTTGGCGCAGACTCGATTCTGGATAATCTGACAGCGCGAGACTTTTTTGCAGGTAATCGAGCGATAAATCGGCACGTCCGACAAGGCGATATTCTTCCGCCGTTTCGGTTAGAATTTTTTGCGCGTTGTAAAAATCCGAAACGCTTTCCGCTGCTTCAAGCGCTTTTTTATAATAATCAATCGCCTTTGAGCTTTGATTTTCCGAGCCGTAACTCGTTCCTGTCCAGAAAAGCGCGTGGGCGAGCAGCCAACGATAATCGTTTGCGCGGCAATATTGGGCTAAAGATTCAAGCTCGCGCTTGCTTTCCGTCAATTTATTTAAAACGTATTGACAATAGCCAATCCAGTAAGCCGCAAGTTTTGCCTCGCGTTCGTCCGCGTTTCTGGCGAAAATATCGCGCGCCTGTTTGAAAACGGGCAGCGCGTCCGCGTATTTTCCCTTTAAACACAGTTCGTAGCCTTTCGTTAAGAAATCTTGCGCCTGCTCTAAACTCGAAATTTTTTCGTCGTTTGCCGCCGCGTAAAATGCGCCGACATCTTTCCAGAAAGAATCGCGCGTATTTGAGAATTCGACTTCTCCGGCATATCGAAGCGCTTCGAGAAATTCTTTTTTTCTTGTTTTCGAGTAACGGGCGGCAAGCTGTTGAGGAATTAATTTACCTGAAACCATTTCACGATTGCGGCTAAGCAGATGCCAAGCCTTTTCATCATCTTTCTTTTGAGAAATCTCCAGAAACTTCTGAATCAACTCGTCTGTTGTCGGGCTGATGTTTTTCTGCGTCTCGAGAACCTCCAAATTTATTTTGGCTTCGCGCGTCCAATCGGAAGACGGATCAATTTTCAAATATTCGCGCCAAGCGTTTTTAGTTGCGGTCGGCAGATTTAGCGCCTGCAAACACAAAGCGCGGTTAAAATAAGTTTCCGCAAAGGATTTATCAACTTGAATCGCCTGTTCAAATTCCTCAAAACCTTTTGCAAGAAACTCCAGATTTGCCGAATTTTTGTTTTCAGCAGTTTCGTTTTTTCCTTTTTCAAGCCAAGCCGTTCCCAAATCGTTATGCGTTTTTGCGTCGTCGGGCAAGAGTTTCAACGCTTTTTGAAACTGATTAATCGCCGCCGGAAAATCTTTTTGCGCTAGATAAAAACGTCCCAAAGAATGCAGATTATCAGCCGTTTCGTTTTCTGAAACTGACTCGATTAAAATATTTTCCGCGTGTTTAAGTTCAGCTTGATTATTTTGCGCCGGATTTGTGCCGTGTTCGGCGGCGAGCGGCGCGTAAGCAAAATCGGAAATTCGCGCTTCAAATGGACGCTGCCGCTCATAGGCTTTATTGAGCGAGGCAAGCCCGCGAGTTGTTTGATTTGAATGGAAATTAAATTGCCACGCAACAAGGAACAAAATTGCGACGAGCGCCAGACAAAAAACGAGCGAGGGAGATTTGAAAATTCGTCTAGACAGCGCCGCCATTGAGGACGATCCTCTTGAAAACTTAGACTTACAGCCGCATTACAAGAAAATGTTTGGTGAGAAACGAGGCAAGTTTAGTTTCAAATGCAACGTGAAGTCAAGATTTTTCAGACAAATTGCGGAAAAAGTTTTGTAATTTGCCTATCGCGTCTGAACTCGCGGGAAATTCTTGTCCGTTAATACTTTTAACTTCGACGATTTCGATTCCGGCGGAAGTCAGAAAAACCGCGTCGGCTTCCATTAGCGTTTTTATTTGCGCTTCAATTTCGTTGACCGCAAAATTCTCCAAAAAAACGGCGCGCGTCGTCCCTTCAAGACAACCTGTATTTAAGCTCGGCGTAAAAATTCTCGCGCCTTTTATCCAGAAAACATTTGCCATCGCCGCAGAAACAATTGCGCCACGCTCGTTAACGCGAATCGCTTCGTCAAAACCTTTTGCTTTCGCGTCGTCCAATACCAAAATATTTTCCAGATAATTACAGGATTTGACGCCAGTCAGCGGCGATTTTGAGTTTACCGCGAACGGCGAAACAGCCAAGCAAAAACTTTCCGAAACCGGACGAAAATCAGCCGTTTGAATTAAAAAACTCGTCTTGCGCCTCTGACTGGTTTGCCAGATTCGGCTGGTGGATTCGTCTAAAACAGTCAGGCGAGCGCGTCCGTTTACGATTTTATTTGCCGAGATAATTTCCGAGAGCAACTGCTCGATTGTTTGCTTGGAAATTTTCGATAAATCAACGCCAATTTTTTGCGCGTTTTTGGTTAATCTTCGCCAGTGTTTTTCCCATTGAAAAGGTTTGGAATTGTAGATTGCGAGGGTCGTGAAAATGCCTTTGCCGTAAAGCGCGGCGGCAGATGTTGCGGAAATAAAAGAATCGGAGGAAGGAATTATGCATTGGTTAAAGCTAACAAACTCGTGCATATTTTTGCGAAACGCGAAACTTGGTTTTCATTAAAAGCCACGCGAGTTGCACATCGAGCAGTGGTCACACGGTTTCCCTGTCGGCTCATACGGGCAAGGTTTTTCGTCGCCGAAACTTTCGGGCATCTCCGACGTAAACGCTTCGGCAATCTCGAATTTCTCTTGACTCGGATGCACAATAGAAGGTTGAAGGTTGAAGGTTGAAGGTTGAAGGTTGTTTGAATTTTGCGAATTCAATTTAGCTTCGATGCCGTCTAATCTTTGATTAATTTTTTCCAAATTCAAACGGAAAAAATTTGCATCTGAGCTTTCATTTTCTTGAAGGAGAAGCGCAATACGCTCGGCTAGATTTTGAGTTTTTTCTTTTTCCATTTTTGTTTTCAACACACCGGTTGATATAAAGTTTTTATTTATTTTTATCTGCGCCGGTATGCGCCAAATCTTCATTTGGCAGTAAATCAATATAATCAACCACGCCGACGATTGCCGAATCGATTGCCGCGCCTTGGGTTCCGGTGGCGGCAGTTGATGCGCCCCAGCCTTCCTGCACGATTAAAACCGTGTCGCCTTCGCCTGCGGAAACCGAATCGAGCGCGAGCAAGGTGTTTTCCATCTCTTCGCCTTCGGGCGTAATTTGCCTGCAGAGCATCACGCGCGCGCCTTCGTAACGCTGATTTTTCTGCGTGGCGACGACGTTTCCGATAACTTTTGCTAAAAGCATTTTAAGTGGTGAGTGGCAAACGGTGAGTGGTAAGCGAAAGCAAAAACTAAGCACTTACCGTTTACCACTAAAAACATGCGAATCCGAATCGACAATTCCGACAATCGTGCAGTCGGTCGGCGTCGAATCGCGTTTAAACGGGAAACTCGCTTCTTTGCCGCGACACCAGAAAACAAGTTCGCCGACACCAGCGCCGATGGCGTCGAGCGCAACTTGCGGCTTACCCTTCGCCGTCAAATCGGCATTCAAAGTTTGCACAATCAAAAATTTTCGCCCTTCGAGCGATTCGTTTTTGACTGAGGAGACGACCGTTCCGATAACACGAGCAAGCTGCATTTTTAATTTTCCTGCTTTTTCAAATCGTTTATCATCGTTTTGATTTTGTCTGCGTCCGGCGCTTTCGGCAATAAATCGAGATATTTTTTCAATTCCGCGATTGCTTCCTTATTTTGTTTCTTTTGCATATAAATACCGCCGAGGTATCTATGAGTCGGCGCTAAATTTTCGCCGTTCGGAAGTGAAAGCGATTTTTTGAATGCGGCTTCGGCTTCGTTAGTTTTGCCGATTCCGATCAGCGCAATTCCGAGATATGAATACGCCATCGGCGAGTCGCTTTTCTGTTTTATAACGTCTTGCAAAACCATACCCGCGTCTTTGAAATCTTTCATCGAAAGCAGCGTGAAAGCGTAATTTAGTTTCGCGTCCAGATAATCCGGCTTTGCTTGAATCGCTTTAGAGAAAGATTCGAGCGCTTTGTCCAAATCGTTTTGTTTAAGAAATACGAGTCCTTCCTCGTAATAAGCCGCCGCAAAATTCGGGTAGATTTTAATTGCTTCGTCGAGCAGAGAAACGGCGGCTTTGTAGTCGCTGCCTTTAATTTTCTCAACGGCTGAGTTATATTTTTCGAGCGGTTCTTTCGGAACTGCGGCAAGCATTGGA
This sequence comes from Acidobacteriota bacterium, assembly GCA_030948995.1. GTDB lineage: Bacteria > Acidobacteriota > Blastocatellia > Pyrinomonadales > Pyrinomonadaceae. Next base: position 5,537 of record JALYZF010000315.1, on the reverse strand, counting down.
TTAGCTATCTTTTTCGTTCCTTTAGTTCTGAGATAAAAAACCAGATTAAAGTTATGACCGCTCGAAGCACCTTGGTCTATCGTCAGCGATTCGTTTTCCGATTCAAATTCTTCGCCGCCTTTAATCGAAATATTATAGTTGCCCGCCGGCAGGCTGTTGAATCTAAATCCTCCGTCGCCGTCGGTCTGCGCCGAGCCGCTCGTAAAATCAGCGCCGTTTATTGAAACCTTAACGCCGACTGCTGGCTGACCGTTCGGCAGCAAAACTTTTCCTAGAATGCTGATGCTGCCCGTTTCTCCGCCTCTTATTCTGTCGCCGTAGCCTTGCTGCGCTTTGATTTCGGTTAAACCGACAAATGAAAAAATCAAAGCAAAAACAAAAATTGAAGTGTAATAAGTTTTATTTTTCATACTTTTATTTCCTCAGGTAAAATCAACCGTATCTATCACGCCGACGATTGCCGAATCGACCGGACAATCCTTATTGCCTTCAGCCAGCCGCGCCGAAGAGCCAGCGACGACAAGAACTTTTTCGTGAAAGCCCGCGCCGACCGTATCGACCGCAACCGTATAACCGCTCTGGTCTGTGCCGTCGAGATTTATCGGCTTGACGATAAGCAGTTTTTTGCCGGCGAGTCGCTCGTCCTTCTGCGTGGCGACGACTGTTCCGATAATTCTGGCAATAATCATTTCATTCGTGAATTGTGAATCGTTAATCGTGAATTGTAGAAAGAAAAACTATTTACGATTCACGATTGACGATTTACGAATTTAACCAATCGGTAAAACGTCATCCACGCTTCCGTGCGGTCGCGGAATAACGTGAACGCTGACGAGTTCGCCGACACGCCGCGCCGCCGCCGCGCCCGCATCCGTCGCCGCTTTGACCGCCGCGACATCGCCGCGCACAATCGCCGTGACAAAGCCCGCGCCGATTTTTTCGTAGCCGACGAGATTGACGTTTGCGGCTTTGACCATCGCGTCAGCCGCTTCAATCATCGCCACAAGACCTTTACATTCGACCATTCCTAATGCTTCTTGCATTTTGCAGTTTCTCCTGAAATTACAGTTTCGCTAAATAAATTATTTAAAAAGTATATTACCTTGAATTCGCCGCTTGAGCGAGCAGTTCTATTAATTCTTCGCGCGTGAAGGAAATTTTTTTACCGTTTGAGTTTGGCTCAATTGGCGAACTAGCGTCAAGCTCGCAAGTTATCTTTGCTTCGTGCAGATAACCGCACGATTGACAGCGCGCCGATTTGGTTAAATATCCGGCTCGCTCGCGGATGTTGATAAGTTTTTCAATCGCATCGTTCGGCAGATTGGTTGCGCCGCCGAGAGCACGAGACAGAATAGCGATTTTTGCCGTGTGTTCGAGCGTTTCCAATCTATCGAATGCCTGCCACAAATCTGCGCCGTATGCGACCGCGCCGTGATTCGCCATTAGCAGCGCGTTGTGATGCGCGACAAACGGCTTCATCGATTCGGTCAGTTCATCGGTCGAAGGCGTTCCGTAAGCGGTCAGAGGAACGCAGCCCAAAGTTAAAATAACCTCCGACAAAATCGGCGCGTCAATCGCCAGACCTGCAACCGAAAAAGCCGTTCCGTGCGGCGGATGCGCGTGGCAAACGGCGTTAATATCGGGACGCATTTTATAAATCAACAGGTGCATCGCCAATTCCGACGACGCTTTTTTATCGTTCAGCGGTTTGCCTTCTAAATCCGTAATTGCCAAACCGTCTTCCGTCATACGACCTTTGCAGGTCATCGTCGGCGTCGCCAGAATTCTGTTTTCGTCTAGACGACAGCTAATATTTCCGTCCGAAGATACGACATAGCTTCGCTCGTAAAGCAGTTTTCCGATTTCGACGATTAATTTTCCGGCTTGAGTTTCGTCCATAAAAAGAAACCACAGATTAACACAACTTAAACGCTTTGGAAAAATTCCGTGCGGCGCTCGTTTTGGCTAACCTGTGGTCTGCGTTCCTTCTTCGTTTACTGATTATCTGCGACTACTTCTTATCGGCGCTGGTGGTGGAGGTGGCGGCACAACTCCTAAACCATCAGAATCCAAATAGAAATCCGCCGAAGTTTCTCTATCGGATTTATCCTTTTCAAGTTGATAAATCTTTTCATTAAGCCGCTGAATCTCGGCTTCTCTCATCCGGTCGTATTCTTGATGTCTTCTGCGCTCGCCGCGATTCGGAAATTGAAAGCTCGGCGCGGCAACCGTGACGAAGAAACTGGCGATAAAAAGCCCGACCGCAAAGGTCAGAAAAAACGGAAGCACTCTTTTAATAAATCCTTTACTACAACACATAAAAATTCACCCCTAAAAATTTAATACTAAAAACTGCCGCCGAAAGTTTCAAACTTTCTCTTGTTGTATACTTCGCGCCTTAACCGAATTCGGTTTCAAACTCTTGCCGTTTAAGTTTGCCGGCTGCGCCAGAAAATATGACAGACTTTCGAGCGAAATCGTTAAATCCACGGTCTTTAATTTTACGCCTTCTTCGACTTTGAGCGGCGTCGGCGCAAAATTCATTACCGCTTTAATTCCCGCCTTTGCCACTAATTCCAAAACGCTCTGAGCAAATGGCGCGGGAACGGCAATCACCGCTACATCTATCTTATCTCTTTTGGCTATGTCTGCAAAGTTTTTTATGTCGAAAATTTCCACGCCGCCGATTTTCTGTCCGATTTTTTCCGCGTCGGCGTCGAAAAGTCCGGCGACCGTAAAATTCGTCTGCGTAAAACCGTAGTAATCGGCAAGCGCCGCGCCCAAGCGTCCCGCGCCGATAATCGCTACGCGATGCTCTTTTTCCAGCCCTAAAATTTTTGTCAACTGCTCGCGCAACTCTTCGATATAATAACCGACGCCGCGCACGCCGAATTCGCCGAAGTAAGCCAAATCCTTGCGAATCTGCGCCGAATTCAAATGAAAACGTTTTGCCAAACCGTCGCTCGATACGGTTTTGACGCCTTCGGCGGCAAGCTCGCTTAAACAGCGCAGATAAACGCTGAGGCGATTGGTTGTAAGCTCGGATATTTTTTCGGACTTCATTTTATAGAGATTGATTATAAACCTAATTTTAATGTTTGTGAAAAAGTTCGCGCGTGATATTGCCGTCTTAAAGATGTCGAAACGGTTTTTCATCGTTGCCCTGAAAATGAATATCCATTACAATTTATGTTTCAAGTGTGAAACAATATGATTGCTTACCTGTCGGGAAAACTCCTAGAAAAAGAAGCTAATTTGGTGATTATAGATGTCGGCGGCGTCGGTTATGAAGTTATAATTCCGCTTTCGACATTTTACGATTCAGGCGAAGCGGGCGAAGACGTATCTTTGCGAATCTACACGCACGTCCGCGAAGATGTTTTTCAACTTTTCGGTTTCAAAACCGTCCGCGAGCGCGAATTGTTTTTGCTGCTAATTTCCGTCTCCGGCATCGGTCCGAAATCCGCCGTAACAGCGCTTTCGGGAATGAGCGCAGACGAAATTATCGGCGCAATCAGGCAGAACAATCTGGCGCGTCTTAATTCAATTCCGGGCGTCGGACGCAAAACTGCCGAAAGATTGGTTATCGAACTACGCGACAAAATCGCCAAACTTTCCGCCGTCTCTTCGGCAGAGATGAAAGCCGAAGGCGTCGCATCTGTGCAAGCATCCGAAGGCGACGTTTACGACGATGCGATTTCCGCGCTTGTAAATTTAGGTTACCAGCGCAACGCCGCCGAAAAAGCCTTGAAACAAGCGATGCAGGAAGGCACGGAAATGAGCGTGCAGAAATTATTGCGCCGTAGCTTGCAGCTTCTTGCAAAAGGCTAAATGAAACTCGAAGTCATCAACCGCGAGCCTGCCCAAAGGCGATTTAATGTGCCGATTCTTTTTGTTCACGGCACGGGACACGCGGCTTGGTGCTGGGACGAAAACTTTTTGCCGTATTTCGCCGAAAAGGGTTTTAGCTCGCACGCCGTCAGCTTGCGCGGACACGGCGCGAGCGAAGGCGGCGAGCAACTAAAATGGACATCCATTTCAGATTATGTCGAAGACGTTTTTCAAACGGCGCAGCGGTTGCCTCAAATGCCCGTGGTCGTCGGACATTCACTTGGCGGTTTGGTAGTCCAAAAGTTTTTGGAAAAACATACGGCTCCGGCAGCAGTTTTGCTTGCGCCGTCGCCGTCTGAAGGAATGTTTCTGTCGGGCTTGAAAATTCAACTGCAAAATCCCTGGCTGATGACGAAAGTTCATATCCGGCAGGATTACGCCATAATGTTTTCGACCGCGAAACTCGCAAAGAAATTTTTATTTTCGGCAGACGCAGACGAGCGAAAAATTGCGAAATACGTCGAGCGGTTTGGCAGAGAATCATACCGCGCCGCCTTGGAAATGGTTTTTAATTTGCCAAATCCGCAGAAAATAAAAACGCCTTTGTTGGTTCTAGGCGCGGAGAACGACGCGCTGATTGCGCCGCAGAAAATTGAAAAAACGGCACGTGCTTTTAATGCTGACTGCAAAATCTTTCCTAACATGGCGCACGATTTAATGCTCGAACGCGATTGGGAACAGGTTGCGGATTTTATGATTGAATGGTTTAGAAGTTCTTACATTTTTTCGGCTAATCTTTATCCGGCGACGTCTAATTCGGAGCAAAATAAAATAAGGAGTAAATTATGAAAAATGTTTCTTTCAAGTCTTTTTTAGTCGTGTTATTTTTTTGTTCTTTCGCCTTTGGACAGCAGAACGAATCAATTCCAAAATCGGCGATGATTCTGGAAACGCAAGCCGTAACGCCAAACCGGAAAATGGTTTTATGGATGCTGAATCCGTTAAAGCATCCGTATGAAAATCAAGAATCCGACTTTTACGCTTGCCCGGACGAAACGCGCGGCAGCTATTACAAAGGCGTCGCGCACGTAAGTTTGATTGATACGACGACCGATAAATTAATCAACACGGTTGAAGTTAAATATGATGACAATGATAAGTCGCCAGATGAAATTGACATTCCGTATGCGATTCGCGGCGGTTATTACTACACGGTTTCAGATTCGGATAAAAAGAAGGAAAGTAAACCGCGAATTATGGAGATGAAGGATTATAACGGCGACGGCAAGGCACTGGAATTTGCGCTTTTCGATAAGGAAGCCTGTCAAGGATTGTCAACGACGCTCATCGGTTACAGCGAAAAGCAGGATAAGGTCGTTCAATATCCGATAAAATTAAAAACGGGCGACAAAACGGAAACCGTTTATTGGATTGATTTATTATTTTTAGAAAAACCCGTGCAAAACGGTTTTTGGAAATACCAAATTGATTACCGCGGACGCGGCGGAAGTCTGGATAAATATGAAATTCGTTACGACAAAGAGGGCGAAAGTTTCGGCGGCATATTAACGTCGGAAACTCCTAAAAATGACTGAAAATTTTGAAAATGATGACAACCGCGACGGCACGGCTTTTGATGAAGAAAAGCAATTGGAATTGTCTTTGCGACCGACTCGACTTGCCGAATATATCGGGCAGAAAAAGGT
>JALYZF010000300.1 GCA_030948995.1 Acidobacteriota bacterium | reverse complement strand
GTGCGGGCGGGAATCTCGGTAAAATGTTTGACGAGATTAATCGGAAAGGCAAACGTCTGCTCATCGGCTTTAACTAAAACAGCGCGCGAAACTGCCGAAGTCAACGGCACGCGAAGCGTAAAAGTCGTGCCTTTTTGGGTTTCGGAGTTAATAGAAATTGTTCCTTGACAGCGGGCGAGGTTGGCTTTGACGATGTTCATCCCGACGCCGCGCCCCGCTACTTGGCTCAATTTTTCGGCAGTCGTCAGTCCGGGCAAAAATATCAGCTCGAAGGCTTGCTCGTCGCTCAATTCGGCGGCTTTCTCGCGGCTAATAAAATTACCTTTCACCGCTTTTTCCCGAAGCGCGGCGACGGAAATTCCGCGCCCGTCGTCCGAGACGGCGACGATGATATGAGTTCTTTCGCTCATCACGCGCAGAGTGATTTTTCCGCGTTCCGGTTTGCCTAAAAGCCGACGCATCTCCGGCTGCTCGACGCCGTGCGCGACGGCATTGCGAAGCAGATGGAGAAGCGGTTCGATTAAGCAATCGAGAATCTGCGTGTCAAGTTCCAAATGCTCGCCTTCGATAAAAAGGTCGGCAAGTTTTTCTTCTTCATCGCACGTAACACGCACGGTGCGATGCAGGCGAACCGAAAGCGAATCGAACGAAACCATCCGCAGGCGCAGAAGTTTTTCCTGCATTTCTTCAATCAAACGGCGTTGATTGTCGAAAAGCATTTCGAGACTGCCTTTGAGTAAATCGAGCTGAGAGTTTATAGCGAAAGTGTCGCTTGTCGTCTCCAGAAGCTCGCGCGTAGTTTGATGAAATTCTGTGTATTTGTCGAGTTCAAGTAAATCAAACTCATTGAAATTATTCACGGCAGAACGGTTAATCTTCTGTGCCGAACGGCGAGAAGATTGAAAAAAATCTGGGCTGCCGAGCATGTCGGCTTCAAAATCTATTTCCAGCTTGCTCGTCGAACGCTGCAATCGGCGCGTGCTGTTACGAAGCTCGTCGATTTGCCGTTCGAGTTCGGCAAGATGCCTTTCAAATACGGAACGGCTGACGACCAGCCCGCTCGCAATTTTTACCAACTCATCGAGTTTCTCTAAAGAGACGCGGACAACGCAGCGGTTTTGAGCCGCGCCGCTCGGCGGATTTTCTTCCGCCGCGTTTTCTAAAATTCCTGTAGCAGGAAGCGTGTCATTTTTTTTTTCAGCGTGCGAAATGCTGGAAGATTTTTTATCCGACGTTTGCATCTGCGCCATTATTACATCGAAATTTTCATAGATTTGTGAGATTTTTCTCGCCAGCGGCAAAGACTTTTCATCTCTTGCCAATTCCTCAAAACAACTAGCGGCTGCAAGGAGCAATCCAAAGATTTCTTTGCTGCAACCGATTTCTTTTTCCGCCAGATAATCGAGCAGGTCTTCGATACGGTGTGCGATTTGCGACAATCTCTTCAGCCCGACAATGCCTGCCGAGCCTTTTAAAGTATGTGCGCTGCGACGAACTTCAAGTAACGCTTCGCGGTCGCTCGGAGATTTTTCGAGCGTCTTTAAATTGACGTTGATATTTTGCACAAGGTCGGCGGCTTCCAGCGCAAAGACTTCGAGCATTTCTTCGTCAATCTCAAATTCTTCTTCCGGTTCTTCAATGTTAGCGGCGTCTGTTTCACCAATTTCGTAACTTTGAAACTGCTCGAACGATTCTTCTACAAAATTTGAAATACTGTCGGAAAAATCCTGTTCGCTAAAATAAGTTCGGGCGACTGCTGCTTCAAGTTCCGTTATCTTGTCGAGAAGCGCGCGCGCACGTTCGTCGCCGAACGGTTCCTTTGAATCGCCGGACGCTTTCAAGTTTTCTTCTAATTCTCCGCAGATTTCTGCAATCTCGCCCAAGCCGATTATCAAAGCGGCATTTCGGATTGAAGCGATTTGGCGCAAGGACGTTTGCAGTTCGCCGTAAATGCTGCCTGCCTGCGCGCAGATTAAAATGCCGCCGCGAATTGTCGGCAAGTTTTCTTCGGCTTGTTTGACGAATCCTTGTAGAATTTCAATTGACATAAACGCTTTTCCCACCTTTATTGGCAAGCGATTTTCCTCTTGCATTTGCATCTTCAGGAAGTTTGAAAGGCGCGACTGCATTGTGCAACTCGTCGGACAATTCGACGAGCATTCTAACCGAACCGGCGGCGCGTCTTGCGCCGGTTTGAACCAGTTCCGTAACTTTTGAGATGTTCGCCATCGCTTTGGAAATATCTTCCGAGCTATTTGCCTGCTGTTTGGCAGATTCGGAAATTGATTGAATCAAAATGGCGAGACGGTTTGAAACCTGTTCGATTTCCACTAGCGCATGTCCGGCTTTATCAGCCAGAGTCGAGCCGACGACGACTTCGTGAATCGTCTCTTCCATCGAAGCTACAACGTCTTTTGTCTCAATTTGTATCGTTTGAGTTAAAGCGGTGATTTGCTGCGTCAAGCGGTTTGAGCGTTCGGCGAGGCGTTCGACTTCTTCGGCAATAACGGCAAAACCGATTCCGGCTTCCCCTGCCATTGCCGCTTGCAAGGATGCGTTTAAGGCAAGCAGACTTGTGCGGTCTGATAAATCGTCAATCAATTGGACAATTTGGCTGATTTCCTGCGAGCGTTCGCCGAGTTTTTTAATTCGTTTGGCTGTTTCCTGAACTTGTTTGCGAATCGAATTCATCGCATTAATATTGTCTTCGACGGCTTGTGCGCCATCGCGCGCGTTGACGAGAGCGTCGCCTGCAACTTGCGCCGAAAGCGACGCATTAGAGGACACATCTTGAATCTGCAAAGCCATCGCGGAAATCGCCGAAGTCGTCAGCGAGATTTGCGACGCCTGCGCTTCTGAGCCGCGCGCGAGTTGTTCTGTCGTGTCGTTTATCGCGCTGGCTGACGTGCTGACTTGAAAAGTTACGTCTTTGACTTGTTTAATCAGCAAGCGCAATTCTCTGGTCATCGAATTAAACGCTTCGGCAATCTCGCCCGTCATCTCCGTCGAAACTTCCGCTTGAACCGTTAAATCGCCAGCCGCGACTTCCGAGACTTCCGATAAAAGTTTGAGAATTGAGGCTTGCAGACGGTCGCGCTCTTCCTGCGTTTGTACGAGAAGACGCAGGCGGTCAATCATATTTTGAAACGCCGCGCCGAAACCGTCTGCATCAGAGCGCAAAACGACATTTGCCGTCAAATTCCCCGCCGCAATTTGGTCGGCAATGACGGCTTTTTCGCGTATGTATTCGTAAACATCGTGCAGAGCGTCCGTTAAATCGCTTTGATTTTCGCCGTCGTTTTCGGCAAACGAAGCGCCCTGCGCGATTCGTTCGGCAAAGCGCGCGCCGTCTTTAAGAGTTTGCGCGAGTTTGAGGTTGGCAAAAGTCAACATTCCGAGCGCGCCGATTGCTAAAACAACGGCAAAAGAAAGCGTTAAAATTCCGGCAGCGTCGTTTTTCGTAAAACCAAAATAGGAAGCGTAAATCAAACCCGCGCCAAGAAGCAGAAAAATTACTGCCAGAGCCGAGAAAAATCTGCCGAGAAAGTTCCAAAGCGAGTTTGTTTGCATTATATTTTTCTCCAAAAGACTCAGACGGAAATTTCCGGCTCGACGATTTCCAAAGCGCTTTTGTATTCGCCGGTTTCCGCAGACTTTTCGCCGCTATTTTCTGAAACTTTGAAATCGGCAACTGCGGTCAGCAGATTTTCTATCAAACCTAAAAGCTGAACAATTCCGGCTTCAAATTTTTTGAGATTTTTAATCGATACTTCCGTTTCTGAAATCGAAGCAACAAAAGTTTGAAATGCGGCGTCTGATTCGGTTGATTGCTCGGTCGAACGGGAGAGAAGTTGTGTTTGCAGATTCAAAAATTGTCCGAGATATTTTTCAATCTCAATCAAAGAGCATTCCGTTTTAACGCCGAGATTAACTAGATTTGCAACTTCAGCGGCAGTCGCCCGTAGCGAGTTTTCGACCTCGCTGAGACCGTTGGAAATTGATTTGTTAAGCGTCGAAGTTTTTTTGTCGGCGTTTTCCGCGCGGGCGGCGAGACGCTCGATTTCTTCGGCAAGAATTAAAATTCCGCGCGACTGTGCGTCCGGCGCGACCGCTTGAATCGAAGCGTTTAAGGCAAGCATATTTGTCCGGCGTGCCAAATCACCGACCGCTTTGGCAATTTGTGTAATCTCCTGCGAATGCTCTGCGAGGCGACGGGCGCGCGCGACGGATTCCTGAATTTGTTTGCGAAGCGCGCCGACGGCGCTCGAATTTTTCTGAGCCGCCAGCGAGCCGCTGCGCGTCTCTTCGATTAATTGATTGGCGGCGGAAGCCGAGCCGGACAATTCCTGCAGAATATTTTGGACGTTTTGCGGAATTTGTTTGAGCGTCAAAACGGCTTGGTTGAGCCGTTGAATTTTATTTTCGTCGTGTTCGATGGCGGTTCTGACAGTTCTTTTTACTTCGCTTACCGAGCCGCGCGCGTTCGTCGAATTTGTTTTAACTTGACGAATTAAATTGTCAATGCCGCCGATTAAAAATTCAAACGTTTTGGCAATTTCTCTTGTTTGCGGCGCGACGGATTTGATTTCAACGTCGAAATTTCCGTGCCGGACAGGTGCGGTTTCGCTCGAAATTTTATTTATCGCGCCGAGAAGCGTTTCCAAATCTTTTTTTGCTTGAATCGATTCGGCGGCTTTGGCAAGCAGTTTTTGAAATGAACTGCTAAGGCGGTCTGAGTTTTCGAGCGGCGCGAGCGCAACATCCAAATCTCCGGCGGCGACCTTTTCCATCAAGCCGACAATAATTTGTAATTGCTGATTGTTTCGGTAAAGCGTTTGCAGCAATTCGTCGGTTTCGCGCGCGCCGGAAGTTTTCGGAAACGATGTCAGCGAATTTCGCTCCAGACTTTTTGCGAGCAGGGAAATTTTCTCAATCGGGCGGACGACTTCATTCGATAGCTGCCAGCCGAAAATTACCGTCGAAAGCGCGGCGAGCAGAAAGGGAACAAAAATAACGTAAACGATGTCAATCGTCAAAAATGAAGCGGCGAGATACGATATTAATCCGAAGGCGCAAACAAAAAAAGCCAGCGCGACAGTTGCGAGCCGGATTTTGCCTTTCAGCGAATTGAGCAGGGAATTGGCAAATTTGCGAGCCATAAACTTCTCCAAAAAACTGAGCGGCACGAAATTATTAATTTACCGCGAGCGAGGCGAAAAGTTTGTGTGTGTCAATAAGCCGTAAAACGTTTGATTTGTAAACGGCTTTTCCGAAAATATGCGGCGCTGATTCTTCGACTAGAGCTTCGATTTCTTTGGCAAACAAAGTAACCATTTCGCTCAATTTATCAACGGCGAATGCGACGCAGGCAGAAGACATATCCGAACGGAGGACGATAAACTTTGATTTCGGCATGGCTGCGGAATTTTTATTCCAGAGCGTTTGCAAATCGACGACCGGAACGATTTCGCCGCGCAAATTTATAATGCCGAGAATCCATTGCGGAGCATTCGGCAGCGCGGCAACGGGAACTGGGCGAATAATTTCCGTAACTTCTTTGGATGGAATACCGTAAAGCGTTTCACCAATATAAAAGACAATAAATTTCTCGCCAGGCAAAGCGAATGCGGTCAAACAGGGCGATGCGAAAAACTCTTTTTCCGAAGAATTTATTTCTGTTGTATCATTC
>JALYZF010000299.1 GCA_030948995.1 Acidobacteriota bacterium | reverse complement strand
CGGACGGTAAATTTGTCGCCGACGTTCGGCGAGAAGATTTGGTAATAATGGAAGACGGGCGAATTCATCAGGCGAGCAGTATTCGCCGCATTCCGGCAAACGTTTTAATCGTAATGGACACGGGCGGCGAGATGCGCGGGGCGAAAAGTTTATCGCAGACGCGCGCGACGGCTAAGAGTTTGATTGGCGCGCTTCAGGCGCGAGATTCAGTCGCGGTTATGCAGTATAACGACAAAGCTGAAATCATCGCCGAATGGACGGACAAAGAAACCGCGCTCAAGAGTTTGAGTAAAGCAAATTTCGGCAAGCGCTCGATGCTTTTTAATGCGCTTGAAACGGCGACAAAATTTCTGCAAAAATCAGCGCTCGACAATCGACATCTCGTTTTAATTACCGACGGCACGGACAGTTTTAATAATTTAACCGAGCGAGAGGCGGCAATGAAAAATCTGCTGACGACCGACATCAATGTTCACGTTATCAGCTATACGCAGATGGAACTTGCAGACATCGAACCGCGCACGAAAGGCACTGAAAAAACGGCTACGCGCAATCCGCTTCCCGACGAAGTTGTTGCGACCTTGCCGCCCGGCTTGCGTGAAATGAACCGGGCGCGCAATACGGGAATTCATATCAATACCGACCGCGAACTGCTGAAAAAATTGCGCGAGCGGAAAAAATCGCTCGAAGACGGCGAAAAATATCTCGCCTCATTAGCCAAAGATACAAACGGCGAATTTATTCTGCCCGCGACCGGCGACGAAATGCTGGAGAAAACCGCACTTGTAGCGAGTTTTATCGATTCGAGTTATGTCGTAACTTACGCGCCGAAACGCGCTTTGAAGGAATCGCCCGCAGGCGAAGTCAGAAATATCGAAGTTACGTCGCGCCGCCCGAATCTGCAAATCGAAGCGCGTCGCAAATTGATAGTTTCAAACGAATAGTAAAAGGCGCTGAAAATTAAAAATGCTTGAAAGACAAAGTTTTACTAAACTAATTTCTTTAGTCCAAACTTCAGTTTTGTTTATCGAATGCTTCGTTTTAATTGGGCGGTATTAAATCGGCAATTCACGACAAGTAACTGAATGCAGCCTCGTTGAAGAATGCGTATTTGTATTTTTCCAGCGGCGGTAGCAACCGCCAAAGCGAAGAGAATTTAAGTGAAGCTGAGCCTGCCATATCAAACTCTGCCGTATAAAGCAATTGCTTGTCGCCAGTACCCGTGTTTTCTTCATAAATATCTAAATGACCTTTTATCTGCGCGGGTTTTCTGAAAGTCATCGGGCGGTTTTGCGGGTAAAAATAAGGAACTGTAATCGGCGGCGAACTCATTACCGTATCGGAAAATTTATAATAACGAAAGCGGTTATCACCCAAAGATTTCCCGAACGTCAATCCGTTTATCGAATAAAACAAGGTTGACATGGTTTCTCCGGCACGACACGGGTCGCATCCAAATATTGCGGGCATACCTGATGAACCTTGTTTTTCTAAAGTATCGGTAAACTCGTTGGTTTGAATAGTTATAGTGCCAAAGGAATTCGAATATTTGATATCACTAATAATTAAGGATTTAATTTTTGTATTTGTTTGCGAATAGGCGTGTCCGGTTGTCAAAAGCATTAAGCATAAAAGAGCAAAAAATAATCGCTTTTCTTTTTGCATAATTTACAAATTTCTCCGCAAGCTAATCTCACTATATAATAAACTTGTTTTGTCGTAGAAGCAAAAAATTATCCGAACAAAGCCGTATGATTTGCGTCAATCAATTCTTTTACCCGACTTTCAACCGTCTCTTGAATCGCCCGCAAATGTTGTTTTGTGTCGGCTTCAAAACGAAGCACGAGAATCGCCTGCGTATTTGATGCGCGCACTAAGCCCCAACCGTTTTCAAACAAAATTCGCGCGCCGTCAATCGTGATGACTTCGTTTGTGAGAGAAAATTCTGCGGCGATTTTTTCAACGACCGCGAATTTTTTTTCTTCCGCGCAATCTACGCGAAGTTCGGGAGTGGAAAAAGTTTCGGGTAAATCGGAAAGCAATTCGGACAAGGTTTTATCCGTGTTTGAAAGAATTTCCAGAACGCGCGCGCCCGCGTAAGTCGCGTCGTCGAAGCCGTAAAAGCGGTCGGCGAAAAAAATATGTCCGCTCATTTCTCCGGCAAGTGCGGCGTGCGTTTCCTTCATTTTCGCTTTTATCAAAGAATGTCCGGCTTTCCACATCAAGGCGCGTCCGCCGCGCGCCTCAATATCGTCGAAAAGTTTCTGCGAGCATTTTACTTCGGCGATAATTGTCGCATTCGGCTGATTTTTCAAAATCTCACGCGACAGCAAAACCATCAACTCGTCGCCCCAGATTATCTCGCCTTTTTCGTTGACGACGCCGATGCGGTCGCCGTCGCCGTCAAAGGCGATGCCCAAATCAGCGCCGTTTTCTTTAACCGCTTTTATTACATCTTGCAGATTTTCCGTCACGGTCGGGTCTGCGTGATGGTTCGGAAAATTGCCGTCCGGCTCGCAAAAAAGTTTAACTAGTTCGACGCCCAAACTTTCGTAAACGGGAACGGCAGTAACGCCGCCCATTCCGTTTCCGCCGTCAGCGACGACTTTCAATTTGCGTGTGCCGAGCTTGATGCCGGACAAAATATCTCGCACGTAATCGGGCAAAATTTCAAGTTTTTCCGTTTTGCCCGCGCCGCTTGAAAACTCGCCTGCAAACGCTATTTCTTTTATTGATTGAATCTGCGCGCCGAACAAAGTTGATTTTCCCAGACAAATCTTGAAACCATTGTGGTCAGGCGGATTATGCGAGCCGGTTATCATCACGCCGCCGTCAACGTCTTTTGTAAAAACCGCAAAATATAAGACCGGCGTCGGAACTCTGCCGATGTCAACACAGTCGATTCCGCACTCGTTAAAGTTTTCGATTAAAATATCCTGAAAAGGCGGCGAACTCTGGCGGGCGTCAAAGCCGACGGCAATGCGTTTCGCGTTATTTCTAACAAAAAACGTGCCGATTGCTTTGCCTAAAATTGCAACCGTTTCGTCCGTCAAATCCGCGCCGACAATGCCGCGAATGTCGTATTCTCTGAAAATGTTTGAATTCATTTGTAAATGGTAAATGGTAAATGGTAAATGGTAAATGTAAAATAAGGTTAATTTACGCTTTACAGTTAGGGCAACAAGTGGCTACCGAACGGCATCGAAACTTTTCGTCGGTTCGATAAGACACGCCGATAAAATCAGATATGAAAAATTTATTTAAGTTTATTCGTTTTGCGGGACTTTTCTCCGTTTTAGCCTTGCCCGTTTTAGCGCAAATGCCGAGACCGAGTGCGACGCCGCCTGTCGAAGACACGGGCGCGGTTAAAACTTTTGAAGTTCGTCTGCCGGTTACGGTTTTTGATAAAAAGAAAAATAAAAGTCTCATCACGGGTTTATCGCGCAATGATTTTTCGGTTTTTGAAGACGGCGTTCAGCAGGAAGTAACTTTTTTTAGCGACGAGAATACAAATCCGCCGGTTTACGTCGGTGTCCTTATGGATACGTCGCCTTCGACCGCCGGAAAAATGGATTTTTCAAAACAAGCCGCTAAAGATTTTATTTATACCGTTATACGGCTTCGGAAAGACAAAGCGGCATTTATGACGTTTGATAACGAAATCAATTTGCGGCAGGATTTTACA
>JALYZF010000279.1 GCA_030948995.1 Acidobacteriota bacterium | reverse complement strand
AGCCGGAATCGTCAGTTGGTGTTCGCAGCAGCGCGGCACGCCCGGAATCTCTCTGCACGAATACACGCACGAAGATATGCGCCGCGAATACATCACCGAAAAATGGTGCGCGCCGACATGCACGATTCAATGCGTTCACCAAGTCGGGCATCTCGACGCTTGGCGCGACCCGCAAATTTCTCTGTCGGATTATAATAAACGCAACGGCAAAGGATTGAAAAAGGAAACCGTCGCGCAGGTTTTAAGCGCGGAATAAATTTTTCTAAAAGTTATTAAAATTGTTGACAATAAAGCGACAAGAACTAAAATAATTTGAAAGGAGAATACAAACGTGATTAGCGAAAAATCAAACAGAAAAAGCATCGCTTATCTTTTAGTCGGATTAACGGTTTTGGTCAGCGTAATTCATATTTGGCAACCTATCACAATAACTCCGTCCGGCGGTGGCGAAAGATTCGGAGCTTCAATGCTTTTGATATTTTTTGCCTGTTTGATTCCTTACGGCAATCGTTCCGCCAGAGTCGGACTTGGATGGATGTTCTTATTTTTAACATTTATTAATCTGCTTGTTTTTTTAGCTTATGTCAGAGAAATCAACGGCAACACTTTCGGCGGCGGTTTTATAACAATCTTCTTGGGAGTGTTAGGATATTTATTGTTGCGCTCGTCAAGCCTTCGCATCTTTGAAGAAAATTGCCGGAAACAACAATTAACTAAAACATAATTTGTTTTAGTTATATTTTCGCTAATCTTTTAAATAACAAACAATCTATACAAAACATAATAATGCCCGAAAATAAATTGTTTCTGCCGATTCTGCTCGGAACAAACCGCAAAGGTCGGCAAAGCGAAACGGTCGCCAAATGGCTGTTCGAGAAAATGAAGGAGCGTGAAGACATTGAGACGAAACTTTTCGACGCGCGTGATTTCGATTTGCCGCAGGACGATTACGGGCAGGCACTGAAAGACAATTTTCCCGAATGGCGCGACGCGATTATTAAAGCCGACGGCTTGGTTATCGTTACGCCCGAATACAATCACGGTTATCCGGGAATTTTGAAAAGCGTTTTGGATTTGCTTTTGAAAGAATATATTCACAAGACGGTCGCGCTAGTCGGCGTTTCGGCGTCGCCTTGGGGCGGAACGCGCGTCATCGAAGCGTGCGTTCCGATGGTTCGGGAATTAGGTTTAGCCGTAACTTTTACGGATTTGAATTTTCCACAAGTGCAGAATAAATTCGGCGAAAACGGCGAGCTGCTCGATGAAAAATACAACAAATTCGCCGCCGGCTTTTTTGACGAACTCGTTTGGATGAGCCGCACGCTTCGCTGGGGACGCGAAAATTTGCCTTCCAAACATCACGGATAAAGATTAAAAAACAAACCGCGAGTTTATGAGAAACAAATAAACCGGAAGTCAAAATAAGTTAGAACAACTTTTCGCTTCCGGTTTTTATTTTATGAAAATCAAAAGAAACTAAGCCGTGTTTTTTTGCGCGCGACTTGCCGGAATTTCAAAATTACAAGTTTCGCCGTCCGCCAGATAAATCATTTTATCATTCAAACCGGCTTCTTCAGCCGCGCGCTTGAAATCTTCGAGCGGCGATTTGAAAACGTCGTAATCGTTGTAATGAATCGGGATCGCTTTGTCGGGCTGAATAATTTTTATCGCTTCGACTGTAGAAAATTCGGGTCGGTCAGAATCGTGAAACCAGCGTAGCGAATAATAATGGTTGTCGTTCCGATAAAAAAACCGAGTCTTTACTAAAATCGATATTTGTCTCTGCGGACACAGAAAGTTCGCGTGTATTCTTCATAAAAATCTCCCTTGTTCGTAAAAATTACAGACTGTTGCTGTATGAAAAAATTATCACAATCACTTGAGAAAGGAAAAGTTTTCGAGTTTTGTCGATGCTTTGTTCAAAAGAAAACGCGATTTTTGCATTCACGGAGACGATTTTTGCCGTATAAAACTGTGCAAAACTTCAAACCATATCAAGAGGGCTGGAAAAGCCGGTTGCGCGTTTGACGGCGTTTGTATAAACAAGCGTCGCCCGCAGATTTTTATGTCCGAGTAAATTACTGACGGCGTAGATGTCGCGCGTTTTCTCGAATATCCGCACGGCGAAACTATGGCGCAGCGTCTGGCATCCGGCTTTTTTGACGACTTTGGCTCTCTCGATTGCTTCGCCGACTGCTTTCTGCACTGTCGATGCGGCAAGATGCCGACGGTAAAAGCTCGTGCGCTTTTCATTCGGTGATAATTTTGCCGCCGGGAAAACGTATTGCCAGCACCATTGAGAATCAGCTTCCGGCGATATTTGAGCAAGAACCGGCGGCAAAACCATTTTGCCGAAACCGCGCAGACAGTCGTCTTCGTGCAAAAATTTTACTTGTCTGAGATGTTTTTCGAGCCGTGCGATGATAATTTCCGGCAAAATTGTGCGATGGTCTTTCGTACCCGTGCGAATTTCTCGTACGAAAATTTCTCGCCGCCGGAAATTAACGTCGCCGACGCGCAGATTTAAGGCTTCATTTAAACGCAAGCCGGAACCATACATCAGCGCGGCGACCAGAAACGGCGCGCCGTGCAACTGCGACAAAACCGCTCTGACTTCCGCCGATGTTAAAATAACCGGCGGTTTCTCGTCATTTGTTCGCGTTCGCTTTATATTTTTTAGACACGGCAAAATGTCGCGCCCGAACGCTTCGCGGTAAAAGAAAGCCAGCGCGCACAAAACCTGATTTTCCGTCGCCGCCGCAAAATGTTTGTCCTTTTCCAAATATTTCAGAAACGCGCCCATTTCACTCACGCCTGCGCTTTCCGCGTCGCACCGACCGATAAATTTTAGAAACTGCCGCGTGTGATTAACATACGCATTTTCTGTTTTACGGCTCAAACCGCGCCCACGCACCGCTCGTCTGACAACATCGATTAAAAAATTCTCCATAAATTCCGATTTGAATGTAAATCCGCCTAAAAAAGAGCGACGCGACATCTTTAAAATCGATTCAAAAATTTTATTTCTATAACCTATATGTCTTTAAAGAGCAAAAACATCACGGTTTTAGGCGAAAAAAGTTTACCGCCGAACTCGTTTAAAAAGCGCGTCGCCGATTACATAAATCTGGATAACATCCTGTTTTCGCGCTTATCCGCGATAGCCGTTGAAATGTTTTCAGGAAAATACTTAGAATCTCAAAATCTCTCGCTGCTAAACGAGAAAAGCTATTTCATTTATCCGATTTACAAATCCGTATTTTGACCGGCAAGTTAAGCGTCGTTCAATCTATGCCGGCAAGCCAAATTGAGCGACTGGAAAGCAAGTCGGTTTTACTTTTATATGAACATTTAAAGAAAAGGAGAAAGACAAATGCCGCTGGAAAATACAATCGTCGCAAAAAAAGAATCGCCCGTCGTCGTTGTCGCTGCTACGGAATCATCGCCGCGAGACGCGCTGGTAATAGACACGACTCCGAAAATTTATACTGAAACCGTAAAAGTTTTAATCACGTTGCTGGCAATTGCCGCGCTTTTTATTTACCACAAAAACGGCGTCGCGCTCGAATTGCCCGACGTTGTGCTGCTCGCGCTGGCGGTCGTGCCTTGGCTCTCCGTCTTTATCGGAAGTTTGAAGATAAGCAAAGACGGGATTGAAATACAATATCTCAAACAGCAGGTCGAACAACTTAAAACCGAAGTCAAAACCGAAGTTAAACCGCTCGCCGAGCAAGCTAACCAAACGGCAAACACGGCAAAGGAAGCGGCTTTTAACAGGATTGGAAAAATACCTGCAAGAGAGGTCGGCGCGGCAAAAATGATTGATGGCGAAGACAATAACGACCTGCAAAAAGGACGTTGGGGCGGTAGCCCGACATCCAACGGGCGACAGCTTTCGGCGCGCGTCGAGCAAATTCCCGGCGAAGATTTCTTTCGTCGAGTCGTTATGCGCGTCAAATCTACAAATCCAGAAGACAATCCGTTGACCGGAAGCGTTACGTTTCACCTTCATCCGACTTTTACGCCGAAAGATGTTAGCGTTCCGGTCACGGGCGGAGCGGCGGAAATAAGCCGCGTGGCATACGGAGCTTTTACCGTCGGCGCGGAAGCCGACGACGGCAAGACAAAAATGGAATTTGATTTGACGAAACTGGACGATGGCGACCCGTTTTTTAAAAGATAAAGAAGAAACATTTTTAGCGAAAAAATTTATGAATAACGAAAAATTAAAAAAACAAATTGAAGAAATAAATCAGCGCGTCGAAGCGGGCGAAACCGTCGGCATTACTTTGAAAGGCGAGGAAAAATCAGCGCGCCTCAATGTAAATTCGGATGGTGCGCGGCGAAGAAAGGTTTCGCTAGAAGCTCCGCCCGCCGGAGCCGGCGGCAAAGAGATGGGAATCAACGAGACAATGACGGCAGAGGAGAATATCCATTTAGATTTGGATGCGGCAGGCAATATTTCAGACGCGCAAATTACGAAAAAAATCAAACGCGCCGTCAAATTATCACAGAAGAAAGTAGGTATTACTGGAGAAGCGGCAGCAGTCGCTGCAGATTTGCCGCGCGTTGTTTTAACCCGCGACGAAGCCAGACAAGTTTGGATTTTGTTCCAGCAATGCTCGTATCAAACCGCCGGACACAGGATAACCGCGCCCGCTGGTTACGAAACGGATTTATCTAGCATTCCGCGCGTTTTCTGGTCGATTCTCGCACCCGAAGAACTCTCGCTCGCCGCACCGCTTTTTCACGATTTGCTTTACCGCTGCGCGGGCAACTTGCCGAACGGCGAAATGGACCCGTCCGACGGCAAAACTTTCGAGCGCAAAGATGTTGACGATTTGTTTTTAGAATTAATGACGAAAGCGGGAATTCCGCCCTGGAAACGAACGGCGGCATACTGGGCGGTGCGTGGGTTTGCTCAATTCGCGTGGAGAAACCAAACATAAAATATCTCGAAAAAGGAGAAAATTAAATGCAGAAAGAAATTTATCTGACCGTCGAAGGCGAGCCGGGGCAAGAAATTCAGATTTGGTATCGGGGCGACCGCGATGATGATTCGGGAGATCCGGCGCCGATTGTCTTTACCGGCAAACTCGGTGCGGACGGGCGCGTAACAATTCGCGTTCCGCGCGCTTATTTGTGCGTCGGTTTTCCAGAACGGCGCGCTTGTCAACCGTTGGAGCTATTTAATGAGAAGGGCGATAGTTTTACCGTCCGGTTTGATGTCGCCTCACCCGTCGCGCGAGACGGTGCGGAAGATTCTGGCAGCGATGAAATCAAACAACCGGAAGACCACGATTTCGCAGCGCAAAAGGAAGAGATGACAGCGATTGGCGAAACTTTCAGCGTGTCCGGCATCGATGCAATCGGTGTTGCGCCGCGACCGTGGCGCGTGGCAAAAAGTTTGCTGACTTTGCGCGACCAGCTAAATCAACGCTATCCGAACCGCGATAAATCCAGCGACGGAACTATCGGCGACGCAGCTCACGCTTCGAGAAATTCCGACCATAACCCGTGGATTATCGACGGCGCGAACGGCGTTGTGTCGGCAATGGACATTACAAACGACCCGGCAAGCGGCTGTAGCGCGGAAACTCTCGCCGAGGCGATTCGCGCCGCGCGAGACGGGCGCATTAAATACATCATCTGGAACCGGCGAATTTGCAACTCATCTTCAATCGGCGGATCCGCCGGATGGGTTTGGCGGGCTTACACAGGCACAAACGGGCATACGCATCACATTCATATTTCGGTCAAATCCGACAAGGCTGATTACGATTCGACTGCTCCTTGGGCGATTTGAAAATGGCAACGCGAATGAAAATAAAAACCGGCAAATTTATAAAAGTTATTTTCTTCGACCTCGGCGAAACGCTCGTTACTGCCGACAGGCAATGGATGACGGGAGCGCAAGCGACGCTCGCGGCTCTGCGCGAAAAAGGTTTGCGTCTGGGCATTATCAGCAACACGGGGAATTTGAAGCGGGCGCAACTGGTCGAAAAGCTCCCGCCTGATTTCGATTTCGGCGATTTTGAAGAAAATCTGGTCATTTTGTCTTCCGAAGTTAAAGTTGAAAAACCGGATTTAAAGATTTTCCGGCTGGCATTGAAAAAAGCCGGAGCAGATGCGACGGAATGTTTGTTTTGCACCGAAGAGCCGACGCACATCGCGGCAGCGAAAAAAGCCGGTTTCAAAACAATTCAAATTTCGTCGCCTGCAGATATTGCCGACCTGACCGGCAATTTAGTAAAAATCGGATGGTTGACATAAGTCGTTTCTCTCAAGTTAGAAACGGCAAATTCAAGTTTTGAAATAAAGGAGAAAACTCATGGCGACAAAGAAAAAAAACAGTAAAACCACAAAATCAAGCAGTACATCGAAAATAAACAAAACTACCGCCGGAAAGAAAAAAGCGACCGGAAAGCGCGCCGCAACTGACGAAAACGTCGGACCGCCGATAGAACCGTCAACCGACAGCGTGGGCGAGATTTCGGCTGTTGACGGAATGGTATTTACTTGGGAAGACGACCCGATGGCAAATCCAGTTCGACATCCGATTCAAGTTCCCGAGCCGACGCTTCCTGCCGGAACACTCGGCATCACTATCGTCGAACCTGCGCCGCCCGCACAACTTCATCCGGTCGGCACGAGCAAGTTTCGTTACTGGGCGGCGGCGGAAGCCCTGACGCGCGGTATGAAATTTTGGCAGAGATTTCTTCCGGCGGGAACACGCTGGTCAACTCCAGACGGAAAATTGCGCGTCAATCTTGATTTAGACGTTGATTTGAACGCTTATTACCGGCGCGGGATGAGCCGTCTTGAATTTTATCATTCGACCGTCGGCGGGCGCACGGTTTATTCGGGCGAAAGTCCGAATATCGTTTGCCACGAACTCGGACACGCCGTGCTGGATGCGATTCGACCGCAGTTGTTTAATGTAGCGAGTATCGAAGCGGCGGCGTTTCACGAATCATTCGGCGATATAAGCGCGATTTTGTCCGCCCTCCAGCTCGATTCGACCGTTCAGGAGATTATTAACGAAACGGGCGGGCGACTTAATCGTTCGACTTTTCTGTCGCGGATGGCTGAGGAACTCGGCTGGGCTATTCGACAAATAAATCCGCAAGCCGTCGAACCAGACTGCCTTCGCAACGCCGTCAATTCCTTTTTTTACCGTGACCCTACGACGCTGCCGACAAGCGCGCCCGCCGCGGTGCTGTCATCCGCGCCGCACTCGTTTTCCCGCATTTTTACGGGCGCGTTTTACGACGCGCTGGCTGGAATGGTGACGACCGACAATGCCACGCCGACCGTTCAGAGCATTCAAAAAGTCTCACGTGATGCCGGGCAGCTACTGATTGACGCAATCGGGAAAGCTCCGGTCGTGCCTAATTATTTCAGTCAGGTGGCGGCGCAAGTGATTGCCGCCGACGCAGCGAGGTTTCGCAAGAAATATCGAGACGTTCTCAAAGGCGCGTTCGTCCGGCACGGCGTTCTTTCGCTCGAAGCCTCTGCGACAATCACCAGCGCGCCCACGCCGATAACAGCCGCTGCAGGAATATTTGACGCTTCCAAAGGCGGCAGTTATGCCAGCCAGACAAAAGAAGATTTAATTTTCGTGCCTGTCCCGGCAACCGATTTAGGATTTTCCGCTGAGTCGATACTTTGTGCCGCTCCCGGAGAGATTGGCGGTTTTCCGATGGCGGCGGCTTCCGCGCTCGACACCGGCTCGCTGCCCGCGTCTTCTCACAAAAATGCGGTAATGTCCTTCGTCGCCGACCTGCTTCGATTGGGGCGAATTGACATTGGCGGTCACGGCGACGCCGATTCGCAAACCGCCCAGCCGACAGTTAGAAAAACCCATACTTTGGTTGCTACTAAAGATGGTTCTCCGATGCTTGTGCGCGATACGTTCGACTGCGGATTTGACTGAAACGGACGGCGCGGCTACGATTGTTTGAGGAGGTTGAAATTATGCCGACTAAAAAACCAAGCCGCGCCGTGAAAACAACGGCAAAAAAAGCTGACGCGAAAACGAAAAATTCGGTTAAGACAAAACAACCGAAAGCCGAACCGACTGCCTCGGAAAAACGCTTTATCAGAGACGCGATTATTCGCGGCGAAGCGGTCGTTGTGGATTCGGAAGGTAAATTGCCGCCCGGAGCCACGCACGTTATTGTCGAAAATGAAGAAGGCGAAACGCCGCAAATCGAACGGGAAAGATTTTCGCTTTATTAAGAGGCAAGCTTGAGAATCGAATATTTCGATACAGAAGGAAAATTATTGAAAAATAGTTGCGAGCTAAAAGTTCAGAGTTTAGAGTTTCCCGAATCCAAACTATAAATTCTAAACTCATATCATTCCAAGCTATTTTTCAATAAACTGTCATTGATAATCAGGTTTTTGT
>JALYZF010000284.1 GCA_030948995.1 Acidobacteriota bacterium | reverse complement strand
CACACACTCTGCACCTGTGTTATTTTGGTATGCGCGAGCCGCTCGTTCAAACGCAGGTCATTCCATATCTGCTGGAAATTTTGAAAGACGATATAAAGGTTACTTTGTTGACTTTCGAGCCGAACTTCCGCGATGAATGGACGCCTCGGCAAATCGAGGCGGAACGCAAAAACTTAGCCGCAAAGGGAATCGATTGGTATTGCCTGCCGTATCATAAAACTCCTTCCGTTCCGGCAACGCTCTGGGATATTTTCTGCGGCGCGCGCTTTGCGTATAAAATGATTCGCCGAGAAAAAGTAGACGTTCTGCACACGCGCAGCCACGTTCCCGCATTAATGGCGGCGATTGCCAAAAGACTAAGTTCCCGAAAGGTAAAATTCATTTTCGACATTCGCGGGTTTTTCCCCGAAGAATATGTCGACGCCGGTAATTGGAAAAAAAACGGCTTGTTGTTTCGCGCTGTTAAGCGAGTGGAAAAATGGCTTTTACGGGAAGCGGACGGATTTGTCGTCCTAACGGAGAAAGCGCGCCGGATTCTATTTCCAGAAAGCGAAAACAACGGCTTCGATAAGCGTCAGAGACCAGTTGAAGTTATTCCCTGTTGTGTGGATTTAAAGCGTTTCGAGCAGGTAAATGATGCGTCCTCCCGGGATGCGATTCGTCGTGAACTCAATGTGCCGAATCGCTTTGTTATAGCTTATGTCGGCTCGCTTGGAACTTGGTATCTGGCGGATGAAATGGCGGATTTTTTGGCAACTGCCAAAGAAACCGATGCATCTGTCTTTGCGTTGATTCTGACCCAGAGCGACGCGAATTTATTTCGAGAAAGACTTTTGGAGAAAGGATTCGGCGAAAGCGATTTTTATATTGCGAAAGTTTCGCCGTCGCAGCTTCCACAATCTTTGAATGCTTCAGATGCGGCGCTTTCGTTTATTAAACCCTGCTACTCGAAACTCTCATCCTCGCCGACCAAAATAGCCGAGTATTTAGCCTGCGGGTTGCCGATTGTAACTAACGGCGGCGTCGGCGATGTGGATGATTTTATCTTAACCGATAATGTCGGAGTAGTAATTAATGATTTTAGCCGCGACAGTTATTTTGCGGGCTTTAATAAAATTAAAGAATTAATGAATAATAAAGATTTAACTGAAAGATGCAGAAAAAGCGCCGAAAATCGTTTTGACCTTGTAAAAGTCGGCGGAGCTAAATACCGGAATCTCTACCGTAAATTGTTGAAAGACTAAATAAAAGAATTAAAATATTCAGTTGCGACATCGGCAAAAATCGCGACGCTGAATATTTATTTTGATACGGCGTTTGCCGGTTTAATTTACAAAAATTAATTTCTCGAAGTTAAATATTATGAAAGTCTTGGCTATCGTTCCCGCAATTTATGACACCTCGCCCGGTCAGCGTTATCGGATTGAGCAGTGGGAACCTATCTTAAAGGATTTGGGCTTGGAAATTACCTACGAGCCTTTTGAAAACGAAAATCTCAACAAAATAATTTATCAATCTGGTCATTTGGCGGGTAAATTAAAAGAAGTTGTCAAGGGTTTGCATCGTCGTTACAATATCGTGCGGTCGGTTCAGCAGTATGATGCCGTGTATTTATATCGAGAAGCGGCGCTGCTGGGACCGCCGGTTTTTGAACGGATGATTAAGCAAGCCGGTGTGCCGATTGTCTTTGACTTTGACGATGCGATTTTTATTCGATACAAAAGTCCGACGAACGGTTATTTAAGTTATTTGAAGTTTCCGGGAAAAATTAAAGATATTTGCCGTATGTCGTCGCACGTAATGACTGGCAACGAGTATCTAGCCGATTATGCGCGCGAGGTAAATGAAAACGTAACCGTTATTCCGACGACGATTGATACGAATAAATACCGGTTCAGGGAAAAATCTGACACAGGCGATAAAATAGTTATTGGTTGGACGGGAAGCCATTCGACCGTCAAATATCTTGACACTTTGCGACCCGTTTGGCAGCGCCTTGCTAAAGAGGAAAATTTTCGCCTGCGAGTTATCGGGACACCGCATTATGAAATCGAGGGCGTCGAGGTGGAGGCAATTAAATGGCAGTCAGCCACCGAAACCGAAGATTTGCAGCCTCTCGACATCGGCGTGATGCCTTTAACCGACGATATCTGGACGCGCGGCAAATGCGGTATGAAGGCGCTGCAATATATGGCGCTGGGAATTCCGGCTGTTTGTTCGCCCGTCGGCGTAAATTCGGATATAATTCAAGATGGAGAAAACGGGCTGCTTGCCAACGACACCGATGAATGGGTCGAAAAATTAAAATTACTGATTCGGTCAACCGAGCTACGAAAAAAACTCGGAGCGGAGGGTCGAAAAACAATCGAGAAGACGTATTCGGCAAAAATTCAAGCGCCGAGAGTTTATCAGATATTTGCTTCGCTGGTTGGAAAATCAACCGTCAACCGAGCGGCGAAAAATGTAGGCAAGGGTAGTTTAGCAACGACAGGGACGCAAATTACATAAATCAGGGTTTTGATATACTGTCAGCGACTCAAAGAAAATTTGAATTTTACGAAATTTACCTTTGATTAATATAGTGATGTAACCAATGACTAAGGTTCTGGCAATTTTGTGCGCGGCAATCGGCATTCTCGTATCCGTTTTTATGTTCCCCGACGGAGCGGTTGCCGTGCTATTGGCGGCTGCCTGTTCGGTTGTCGTAGTTCTAATTATTCAAAACGGCTTGGAAGTGCGCGGCGCGCAGGAAACAGGATTTCTTTTACAGGTTTTTCTTGTCGCTCTTTTAATTAGAATTACTTTAGCTACCCTTATCAATGTTTTCAACTGGAGCGATTTTTTTGGCGGAGATACATTTACATATGACTCGCTCGGATACAGGTTAGTTGAGATTTGGTCTGGACAAGTTAGCGCGACCAGCGATTTTTGGAGCGAAAGGGCGGTTAGCGTAAGCGGTTCGGGTTGGGGAATGAATTATTTTGTCGGCTTTATTTATTATGCGTTCGGACGCAATCAGCTTGCCGTTCAATTCCTAGACGCGGTAATGGGAGCCGCAACCGCTTTTCTGGTTTATCTGTGCGCTCAGAAAATATTTCATAACCGGCGAGTATCGAGAACCGCTTGCCTGATTGTCGCTTTCTGCCCGTCGCTGGTTATATGGTCGTCAAATCTTCTGAAAGACGGACCGACTATTTTTCTGCTGGTTTTAGTTATGGTAAATGTTTTGTATTTACTTGAAAAATTCAGTTATTTAAACTTAATTTTATTGGTTTTTAGTTTGTTCGGAGTTTTGTCGCTACGCTTTTACATATTTTATATGGTGGCAATGGCGGTCGTCGGAAGTTTCATCATCGGTACAAACAATTCGATAAAATCAATAGTCGGTAGAGTCGCAGCAATTGTCACAATAGGTTTGGTTTTAACTTATTTCGGGGTGATTAAAACGGCTTCAACCGATTTCGATACGTTCGGCAGCTTGGAGAGGCTTCAGGCAAGCCGCCTCGATAATGCGGTTAAATCAAATTCTGGTTTCGGGCAGGATGTGGATGTTGGAACTGCAGAAGGCGCGGTTACGTTTCTTCCAATTGGTTTTTCCTATCTGATGCTGGCGCCTTTTCCCTGGACTATCAATAATTTTCGGCAGTTGGTAACTCTGCCCGAGATGCTCGTCTGGTGGTCTTCGCTTCCGCTGCTTGTAACCGGTCTGTGGTATACGATTAAAAACAAGCTGCGAAGCGCGATTGCGATTTTGCTTTTTACCTTTATGCTGACGATTAGTTATTCGATTTTTCAAGGAAACGTCGGGACGGCTTATCGGCAGCGAGCGCAAATTCAGGTTTTTCTTTTTATTTTCATATCGCTCGGCTGGACTTTAATGCAGGAAAAGAAGGAAAACCAAAAACTTTTGAGAACTGCAAATAACCGGCGTTTCAAATAAATCTAGGGAGTTTTTCTGTTAATGTGCGGAATTGTTGGCATAATCAATGCGAATTCACGTTCGGTTGAACGCGAAACGCTCGAAAAAATGAATCGCGCGATTATCCATCGCGGTCCTGACGACGATGGTTTCTACGTGCGCGAAAACGTCGGTCTGGCAATGCGCCGACTTTCGATTATTGATGTCGCATGCGGTAAGCAGCCGATTTACAATCAGGATAAAACGGCGTGGATTGTCTTTAACGGCGAAATTTATAATTTTCAACAGCTGCGCGCCGATTTGGAAAAACAGGGCGATAAGTTCTATACGCACAGCGACACGGAAGTTATCTTGCATCTTTATGACCGTTACGGCGCCGACTGCGTGCAGCACCTGCGCGGAATGTTTGCCTTTGCGATTTGGAACGAAGCCGACAAATCGCTTTTTATAGCCCGCGACCGCGTCGGCAAAAAGCCGCTGCTTTACTCGCATCAGCCGAACGGTGATTTGATTTTCGGTTCGGAATTTCGCGCGCTGTTGCAGCATCCAAATATCGGCAGAGAAGTCGATTACGAAGCGATTCATCATTACTTATCGTATCTCTGCGTGCCGGCGCCGCTTACGGCTTACAAGCAAATCCGCAAACTCGAACCCGGACACTGGCTTGTTTGGAAAAATGGCGAAATAAAAACCGAGCGTTACTGGCTGCCTAATTTTCACGATAAAATAAAAATCAGCGAACAGGAAGCCGAAGAAGAGACGCTCAGGCTTTTGCGCGAAGCTATTAAGCTGAGAATGATTTCCGAGGTGCCGTTGGGCGCATTTCTTTCCGGCGGAGTTGATTCATCTACCGTCGTAGCGCTAATGGCGGAAGAAAGTTCTTCGCCCGTTAAAACGTTTTCAATCGGTTTTGAAGAGCAGGATTTTAACGAGCTTAAATATGCTAAAAAGGTTGCCGAACACATCGGCGCCGAACATCACGAATTTATTGTTCGTCCGAAGGCGTTGGACGTTCTGCCGACTTTGGTCGAGCATTACGGCGAGCCTTACGCCGACACTTCGGCGATAGCCACTTATTATGTTTCGCTCGAGACGCGCAAGCACGTCACGGTTGCCTTAAACGGCGACGGCGGCGACGAGAGTTTTGCGGGCTACGAACGTTATTTCGCTATGCGGTTATCTGAAAAATATCATCATCTGCCCGGTTTTCTGAGGCACAATGTAATAGAGAAAGCGTTTAATCTCGTGCCTACTTCAGAAATTAAACGCAGCCGCGCGCGCGATATGAAACGATTTTTGAAAGCCGCCTCCTTGCCTAAAGTCGAACGCTATCTGCGCTGGGTCGGTGTGGTTGACCGCGAGACAAAGGAAAATCTTTATAGCGAGCAATTCAAACAAGACGTTTGGGCGCATAACTCGGCGGATATTCTCGCCCAATGGTTTGCCAAATCTAACGGCAACGGTATTGTCGATGCGACGATGTTTACCGACCAGATGACTTATCTGCCCAACGATTTGCTGGTCAAAGTAGATATTGCTTCGATGGCTGTTTCCCTTGAAGCGCGTTCGCCGTTTCTCGACCATAAAGTAATGGAATTTGCGGCAAGTCTGCCTGAAAGCGTAAAGATTCGCGGCACGGAAACCAAATATCTGCTGAAAAAGGCTGCGAGCCGGATTGTGCCGCCGGAAGTTTTATACCGCAAAAAAATGGGTTTCGGCGTGCCGCTCACGCATTGGTTTCGGGGCGAGATGAAAGAATTTCTGCGCGATACGCTGCTTTCGGAAAAAAGTTTTAAGCGCGGTTTGTTTAAACCGGAAGTTTTGACGAAAATGGTTAATGACCATATCGCCGGCAAGCGCGACTACGTGCAGCAAATTTGGACGCTTTTAATGCTGGAACTCTGGTTTCAAAGATTTATTGATTAGTATTATGAAAAACGATTTGGAAAAAACTTCCGAAGAAGTTCACGACAATTACCGTTGGACGCAGCAACTCTGCCCGATTTGCGAAATCAAGCCGACGAAGTTTCTCGGCACGCGCGGCGGCGCGGCGCATCGTTCGGGTTTAGGCGTCGAGGCGCAAATCTGGGCTTGCGAAAAATGCAGCTTGATTTTTCCGAACCCGATGCCTTATCCGGTTGACGGTTTAGGGCAGCATTACGATGTTGATACGGAGGAATATTTCGAGATTCACGATTTGGAAAAAAGGCAGGAGCAGCATCTGAGAATGGTAAAGCAAGCCGAAAGACTGCTCGGACGAAAAGGAAAACTCGTCGATGTCGGCGTTGGGCGCGGCGATTTACTCAATACTTTTAAGCAGTCCGGCTGGGAAGTCGAAGGCATTGAGCCTTCCGAATCTTTTGCCGATTACGTCGAAAAAAACGTCGGGATAAAAATCTGGCGTCAGCCGGTCGAAAAATGCGATATTCCCGAAGATACGTTCGACGTGGTTATTCTGGCTGCCGTGCTGGAACATCTTTATAACCCGGACGAGGTGATAGCAAAAATATCCCGAATACTAAAAAGCGGCGGACTGCTTTTTTTGGACGTTCCCAATGAAGTAGGTTTATATTTTAAGGTCGGAAACATTTACCAAAAGGTTCGAGGAAGAGATTGGTCGGTCAATCTTTCGCCCACTTTTCCGCCATATCACGTTTTCGGTTTTACTCCCAAATCTCTGCGTCTTCTTCTGGCAAAGCACAATCTGACGCCGAGGGACTGGAAAGTTTACGGCGGCGCAAGCGCGGTGCCGACCGGCGACGGCGTTTTCAAAAAACTGGAAAGCCAAGCCTCAAAGGTAGTAACGGCTATCAGCGAAATGGGAGAAATGGGAACGTATATTGAAACTTGGGCGGTAAAAAAATAGCCGAACAAAGATTTTATGAAAGGTATTGTATTGGCAGGCGGACTCGGTTCGCGGTTGTTTCCGCTGACGAAAATTACGAATAAGCATCTTTTGCCGGTGTATAATCAGCCGATGATTTATTACCCGATTCAAACTCTGATAAATGCCGGAATTGACGATATTATGATTGTAACGGGCGGCAATTCGGCGGGCGACTTTTTGAAATTGCTCGGCAACGGCAAAAGTTTCGGACTAAAACATCTGAATTATACTTATCAGGAAGGGGAAGGCGGCATTGCCGATGCTCTGTCACTGGTCGAGCATTTTGCCGACGACGAGCCGATTTGTGTGGTTTTGGGCGACAACATTATCGAAGGAAACGTCCGAGAGGCTGCCGAGAATTTTCGCAGCCATGAAAAAGGCGCGAAAATTTTATTAAAAAAAGTTCAAGACCCGAATCGTTTTGGTGTCCCGGAACTCGACGGCGATAAAGTTCTATTGATTGAGGAAAAGCCGGAAAAACCGAAATCGGAATTTGCCGTTATCGGAATATATTTTTACGATGCGACTGTTTTTGAAATTATCAAGACATTGAAACCGTCCGAGCGCGGCGAGCTTGAAATTACCGATGTCAACAATCATTACATAAATCGCAACGAAATGACCTGGAACGAATTGGAAGGCTGGTGGAGCGATGCCGGAACTTTTGAAAGTCTGCTGAGAACATCAAATCTGGTAGCTCAAACGGGCGCTAACAATCTCGCCAATGTGGTGCAGAATGCATAACGCAGGCAATTATGTTCAACGGCAAGCAAGGATTATGACGCAGAAAATTTTTACAAACGCTTTAACTATAGACTTTGAAGATTGGTATCAAGGCTTGGAGATTCCATACAAGGAATGGGACAAATTTGAAGACCGCATAGATTTTATCGGCGACAAGCTGCTTGGCATTCTTGAAGACGCCGGCAATACGAAGGCGACATTTTTTATGCTCGGCTATATTGCTGAGAAACATCCGGCAATCGTCAAAAAAATCGAAGCCGCCGGACACGAAATCGCCACGCACGGTTTTTCGCACACTTTGATTTACCAGCAAAAACCGGAAGTGTATCGGAAAGAAATGCAACGCGCCATTGGATTTCTTGAAAACTTAACGGGCGAAAAAGTCGTTGGGCATCGCGCGCCGTTTTTCTCGATTACGAAAGATTCACTCTGGGCTTTGGACATCTTAGGCGAACTCGGAATCGAGTATGATTCGAGTATTTTCCCTGTTTTGAATTATCGTTACGGCATTGCGGGCGCGCCTCGTTTTCCTTATGAAATCGAACGCAATGGGTTTAAATTTACGGAGTTTCCCGTCTCGACATTGAAATTCGGCAAAGTTACCCTGCCGATTGCGGGCGGCGCGTATTTCCGAATTTACCCCTATCAATTATCGAAACAATTTTTAAAACAAGTGAATCGTTCCGGTCATCCGTTTACGTTTTATTTGCATCCATGGGAACTCGACCCGGAACATCCGCGTATTCCGCTGCCGCGACGAATTGCGGCAACACATTATTTTAATTTGGGCGCGACCGAAAAGCGTTTTCGCAAACTTCTGCGTGACTTTAA
The DNA here is from genome assembly GCA_030948995.1 of Acidobacteriota bacterium. GTDB lineage: Bacteria > Acidobacteriota > Blastocatellia > Pyrinomonadales > Pyrinomonadaceae. Next base: position 10,005 of record JALYZF010000284.1, on the reverse strand, counting down.
GTTTGCGTCGATGAAGGAAGTTTTAAATATCAACTAAAGCCGAGAGGAATTTTTATGTCAACTGAAGCAGTTAAAGAGGTCGAACGCAAAGTGCGCGACCATTTCGACGAAGATGCCGAGCGTTTCGATTCGATTTACAAAACTGAAAAGGGAATTTTTGCCAGATTTATCGACGACTACTGGCGCGGCGTCGTTCAAAAGCGACTTGAAATAAACATCGAAAAGCTCGAACCGCTGGCGGGGAAAAGCGTTTTGGATGTCGGTTGCGGTTCGGGCAGATTTTGTCTCGCGTACGCCAAACACGGCGCGACGCGCGTTTTAGGCGTTGATTTCGCGCCCGCGATGATTGATATTGCCAACCAGCTTGCCAAAGAAACAGGCGTTGACAAAGAATGCGAATTTCGCGTCGGCGCGTTTCCCGATGCAGTCAAAGACACGGATTTACCGTTTGACGCTTCGACCGCTAACGGTTTTTTCGATTATATTGAAGAACCGACCGAAATTATTACGAAAATGCGCGAGATGACGCGCGGTAAAGTAATTATGAGCTTTCCGAAAGCCGTAGAATTTCGCGTGCCGCTGCGCCGCCTGCGTTTCTGGATGAAGGGAACGCCGCTTTTTCTGTATAGTGAAGAACAGGTGAAAAAAATTCTCGCCGCCGCCGGAATCGATAAGTATGAATGGATAAATCTCGACCGCGATTATCTGGTCGTTGCCGACGTTTAATAAAATAGAACTTTTTCAAAAAACGAAAATTCTAAATTCTACATTACTAAATTCTTCATTCTATTTAACGAATTTTTGGCGAGGAAATCTAGAATTTAGAATGTAAAATTTAGAATTGCGGCAAGTTTCCGGCATCCTGAAACAGGTTTACTTAAAATAAATAACAGACAAAATTTCTCAAAAGAATAAAGGATTAAAATCTAGCGTGGACTCTGTAAAACCAATCCGCGTTCTGCATATCATAACGCGAATGATTGTCGGCGGAGCGCAAGAAAATACGCTTCTTTCCGTCATTGGACTAGATGCGATGCCGGAATACGAAGTAACTTTAATGAGCGGAATCGATAAGGGACGCGAAGGCGAGTTGCTTTCAATGGCGCGTGAAAAATGCCGCGTGATTATCGTCCCCGAAATGGGCAGAAGCATTAACCCGTTTTCGGATTTAATTGCTTTTTGGAAAATTTACCGGTTGATTCGCAAAGGGCGTTATCATATCGTTCACACGCATTCGTCAAAGGCGGGCGTTTTGGGCAGAATTGCAGCTTGGCTTGCCGGAACGCCAATAATCGTTCATACATTACACAGTCTTGTGTTTCACGATTATCAACCTTGGTTTATTAATAAAACGTGGCGCGGAATCAAAAAAATGTGCGCGCCGATAACCGATTTTTTTATTAGCGTTTCAGATATAATAGTCCAGAAAGCGATTAAAGCCGGCATAGATAAACCGGAAAAATTTCGGACGATTTACAGCGGAATGGAGCTTGATTGGTATTTGAACGCCAAGTTTGACGGCAAAGCCGTCAGGCGCGAGTTTGGAATACCGGAAGATGCGCCGGTCGTTGGAAAAATCGCCAGACTTTTTCCGCTCAAAGGACACGACCAATTGATGGACGCCGCGCCGGAGATTGTCAAGCGGGTTCCTGATGTGCGATTTTTTCTCGTCGGCGACGGTGTTTTGTTTGAACACCTTCAAAAAAGAGCGCGAGAATACGGCATTTTGGAAAATTTCGTTTTTGCCGGATTGATTGACCGCGAGCGAATACCGGAGATGATTTCGGCGATGGATATGGTCGTTCACACTTCTCTGCGCGAAGGATTGGCGCGTGTTTTGCCGCAAGCTCTGGCAATGGGAAAACCCTGTGTTTCATTCGATATTGACGGCGCGCCTGAAGTAGTTATCAATGGTAAAACGGGATACTTAGTCGAAGCATATGACTATAAAGGTTTAGCCGAAGCCGTTTCGCGTATCTTAAAAGACGATAATTTGCGGCGAACAATGGGAGAAAACGGTCGCCGGCAGGTTGACCCGGCTTTTCGCGCCGAAACAATGGTCAGGGAAATTGGCGAAGTCTATCAAATGCTTTTACAGCGTTATGCGGAAAGAATTAAAATTTTCGAGGCGTAATTATTGCTTAAAAACTTTGAAAATTCTTTAAAGGCGCAATGTCCGGTCTCTTGAAACTATGAATGTAGCTCTTGTTTTTATCGGTTCATTCATTGTATCCGTAATTCTTACATACTTGGTGCGAGAATTTGCGCGCGGGCACGGCTTTGTCGCCAAACCGAAATCAGACCGCTGGCACAAGAAAACGACCGCGATGTATGGCGGTATTTCAATTTTTTTGACGACAGTTATAATCTATCTCGCCGCATTTCATTACACGAGGGATGCGGTGATAGTTTTAACAAGCAGCACGATTCCTTTTCTTATCGGGTTAATTGATGACCGATTTCATATCAAGCCTTACCAAAAACTTATCGGACAATTTGTCGGCGCCGCCATTGTTATCGGCTTCGGCTTGGTTCTGCCGTGGACAAATTCTGATATTCTCAACATCGGCATCACCGCCTTCTGGCTTATCGGCATTACCAACGCGATAAACCTACTTGACAATATGGACGGCTTGGCAGCCGGAATTTCTGCTATTGCCGCATTTTCGCTGGCTATCGGATTCGGCGCCAGCGGGCAAATCAGCGAGCTTCTGCTTGTCTCGATTTTTGTCGGCGCGCTGATGGGGTTTCTCGCGTTTAATTTTAATCCGGCTTCGATTTTTATGGGTGACTGCGGCTCGATGTTTGTCGGATTTTTTCTGGCAAGTTCGGTTTTGCTGACGCAGGTCGGCGGGCGCTCGCGTAGCGTCGTATCTGTTTTGGCAGTTCCCGCGCTGATTTTAATCGTCCCGATTTTCGACACGACGTTCGTTACGGTTTTGCGGAAAATCTGGGGCAGAAAAGCATCTGAGGGTGGGCGCGACCACACATCGCACAGGCTCGTCGCGCTTGGGCTTTCAGAGCGAAACGCCGTTTTGATGCTTTACGGTCTCGCGTTGCTCGCGGGCGCGCTGTCGTTGCTCGTCAATAAAATTCAAACAACGCAGAGCATCGCGCTGATTGCTTTTTTCATTCTGGTTTTGACGATTATCGGCGTCTATCTTTCAAAAGTTAAGGTTTACAAGGAACAGGAAGAAGCGCTTGCATTGCAGGATAAAGCCGCCTTCGGTTTTCTGCTGAATCTTTCGCACAAACGACGGATTTTCGAGGTGATTCTCGACGCAGTTTTGATTTCGCTGGCTTATTACGCCTCGTATATTCTGATTTTTGGCTCTTTCGAGCAAAGCGAAACGTGGGCGCTGTTTATTAAGTCCTTGCCGATTTTAATCGGTTTAGAATTGACGGCTTTTCTGCTGGTCGGCGTTTATCGGGGAATCTGGCGTTACACGAGCGTGCAGGATTTCGTAACTTTTGCCAAAGGCGTCGCTTTAGGTTCTATTCTAAGCATTATAGCGCTTCTGCTTTTGTTCAGATTTCAGTTTTTTTCGCGCACGGTTTTCATCGTCAACGCCATTGTTTTGTTTCTGGCGCTTGCGGGAAGCCGGATGGCATTTCGCTTGCTTCGCCAGCTTTTGCCCTCGCCTATTTCTAAAGAAGGGCGCAAAGTTTTGATTTACGGCGCGGGCGACGGCGGCGAGATGGTTCTGAGAGAGCTTAAAAACAACCCGAATTGGGATTACGCGCCCATCGGTTTTGTCGACGACGACCCGCTCAAACAAGACAAAGTTATTCACGGTCTGCGCGTTTTCGGCGGCAACGGCTCGCTCGAACAGATTTGTCGCGACAATGCTGTCGAAGAAATTTTAATTTCATTTCGCCAAATTAACCCGAAGCGTCTCAAAGAAGTCAGAGAAATCTGCGAGCAGACGGAAGTTTCGCTCAAACGCGCCTCGCTCAGAATCGAACCGCTCGACTTTGAATGAAGTTAGTAATGAGTGGTAAGTTGAAAACAAAGAGTAATCTTTCACTTACCATTTACCGCTACAACATTGCTTTTGCCGTGCGGAGAATATAAATTAATAGTTACGAGCTGAAAGCGAGAAAAATTATGTCAAAAGACGTTATCAATGTCGGCGGCGAAGATAAGGTTGTTCGTGAAGACACGGCAAAATCCTATCGCGGCACGGTTTGGGCTTTATTAAGTGTTTTGGGATTTATCGTGATTGTGGCGATTATGTTTTTCGCCTTCTTCTTGAAATCGGCAACCGATAATAAGAAAAGTGAAACTCCGGGACAAATGGAGCAAAGAACGAGACAGTAAAATTAGTGAAAAATGGAAAACGGAAAATGGAAAATATTTTCCATTTTCCGTTTTCCATTTTCCGTTATGTTAGTTTTAGGCATTGAAAGCTCTTGCGACGAAACAGCGGCGGCGGTTGTGCGCGACGGCAGGCAGATTTTGTCGTCGGTTATCTCGTCACAGATTGAGCTTCATAAACCATTTGGCGGCGTCGTGCCGGAGATTGCCTCGCGCGAGCATCTTGAAAAAATCGACCCCGTTGTAGACGAAGCGTTAGACGAGGCAAACGTTTCGCTCAAAGACATTGAAGCCATCGCCGTCACACAAGGTCCGGGACTGGTCGGCTCGCTGCTCGTCGGCGTCTGCTATGCTAAAGCCTTAGCGTTCGGCTTAAACATTCCTTTTGTCGGCGTCAACCATATCGAAGGTCACGTTTTTAGCGTGGTTTTTGAAAGTCCGCCAATCGAATATCCCGCACTCGCTCTCATCGTTTCCGGCGGGCATACTAATCTTTTTTTTATTCCCGCAGCCGGACAATACAAAGTTGTGTCGCGCACCAGAGACGACGCGGCGGGCGAAGCGTTTGATAAAGTTGCCAAAATGCTCGGATTAGATTATCCGGGCGGACCTGTTGTTGAAAAATTGGCAAAAGAAGGCGTGGCGGGCAAGGTAAAATTTCCTGTTGCGAAGATTTCCGACGGCAGAGCCGATTTCAGTTTTAGCGGTTTGAAAACAGGTGTTGCGCGCTACATCCGCGAAAATAACATTCAGCCTGTTGCCGGAAACGAAATGCCTTCACAGGAAATAAAGGACATCTGCGCCGGATTTCAGACGACTGTGGTTAAATCTCTTGTCAGCACAATGGAAAAACTCGCGCTTGAACTCCGTCCAAAAACTTTAATCGTCGCGGGCGGCGTCGCGTGCAATCTGGCATTGCAGTCGGCTGCGCGCGACGCTGCCGAACGCTTAAATCTGCCAGTCTATTTTCCCTCAAAGCATCTCTCGACCGACAACGCGGCGATGATTGCGGCGGCGGGAAATTTCCACCTCGAACGCGGCGAGCGCGCCGACCTTAAAATGACTGCAGACGTTACGATGCGTCTGCAAAATCTCGACAACGATGACGCTGACCTGAAAAGACGGCGCGTCCGCTACCGTTTATAAAAAGACGCCGAATGAAATAAATCGCTTCTGAGCTATTCGCTTTTAACTTTTAACTGTTAGTCGTCCTTTCAGTTAATTCCGCTTTTACAGCTTTTGAAAATCAACGAACAGCTAACGGTTAATAGTTCCCCGCGCGAGAACGCTTCTCCGAATGCCTGCTAAAATACTTATTAATAAAAACTTTTCTCTTGTTTTTATCCGTCTCAAGTTTTAAGATTGTTCTGCATACCCGAACCGACGAAGGCAGCAAAATTTCGGAAGAGTTTTGATTATTGAGTGAGGAGAAATTAATTATGACTCTGACGTTCAACTCAATCAGTTTTATATTTTTTTTGCTCTTTGGCTCAACTATATTCTTACTGGTTATCTTTAAGTCGTTCCAAAATTATAAAACTCTCTACATCCGAAAGGGAAAATCGTTGGCAAAGCAGTCGCCGCTTTTCTAATATGGTGCGTTACGAGCGGGTATGTATTTATCTCTGAAACAATTTATTCTATCGGCTCAAGTCATTCGATTACGCCGTCGCAAGAAAAAAACGATAATGTCGTGGTCGAGTTAATAGTTTTGCAGATTGTTTGGGCTTTGATTGGTATTGTGCTGGTCTACTGGGTATCGCGCCCGACTAAACATGCAAAAGAGGATTTACAATAAAAGGAGTTTTCTTAAAAATGCCGAATAAGTCAATAAATACGCGGGCAGATGCCTTGTTATCATGCTGTGTGCTTCCCTTTTCCAACTTCTACGCGGTTTCGCGCCGCGTCAACTCCGCCGTTATGCAGAAATTTAATTTCCTCAAAATTTTAGCGTTGTGCGTTTTGTTTTTCAGTTCGGCTGCGTTTGCCGCGTCGCCTTTTACGATTCGGCTACAACCGTATTTGTCGGGTTTAAGTTCGCCGCTTTATCTGACAAGCGCGAAAGACGGCACAAAGCGCACGTTTGTCGTCGAGCAGGGCGGCGTTATTAAAGTCGTCCAGCCCGGCGCGAATACGGCGACGAATTTTATGGATATTTCATCGAAAGTCGTTGCGGGCGGCGAGCAGGGTTTGCTGGGCTTGGCGTTTCATCCGCAATTTGCGACAAACGGATATTTTTTCGTCAATTACACGCGCGCGTCCGACGGCGCGACCGTTATCGCGCGCTTTAAGACGACCAACAGCACAAACGCGCTCGGCAATCCCAATTCGGAATTTGTTTTGCTCGTTATTCCTCAGCCGTATGCCAATCACAACGGCGGAATGATTGAATTCGGACCCGACGGAAATCTCTATATCGGAATGGGCGACGGCGGCTCGGCAAACGACCCGGAAAATCGCGCGCAGAATATCAACAGTTTGCTCGGCAAATTCTTGCGTATTACGCCGAGCGTCGCCGACATTTCAATTAATCCATACGCGATTCCCGCCGATAATCCTTTTGTCGGAGTCGCGGGTGCGGATGAGATTTATGCTGTCGGCGTTCGGAATCCGTTTCGCTTTTCTTTCGACAGAGGCGGCACGCGCCAGCTTTGGGCGGCTGATGTCGGGCAAAATGCGATTGAAGAAGTAGATATAATCAACAAAGGCGGAAACTACGGCTGGCGTGTTTACGAAGGAAGTCAATGCACGAATAATGACGCCGCACTCTGCACCGCAAGCAATTTCGTCGCGCCTGTTTTCCAATACGGACACACGGTGGGGCGCTGCTCGATTATCGGCGGTTACGTTTATCGCGGGACGCAGGGAAATCTGCCGAACGGCGCATACGTTTACGGCGATTACTGCACGGGCGAGATTTTTATGTGGGACGGCAGTCAGCAAACTCAATTGCTTGACACGACGCGCAACATTTCTTCGTTCGGCGAGGACGAAAGCGGCGAAATTTACGTCGTCGGACTCAGTAGCGGAACGGTCGAAAAAATCACGCGCGCGAGGGCGAACGCCGATTTTGACGGCGATTTTAAGACTGACTTTTCCGTGTTTCGCCCGACCGATAGAACTTGGTATATCGCAAACAGTTCCAATAACTCCGTCCGCTATTTCCAATTCGGCTTGAACGGCGACATTCCGACGCCGGAAGATTACGACGGCGACAACGTTACCGACATCAGCGTCTTTCGTCCGACGACCGGCGTTTGGTATCGCTTAAACAGCAGTAACGGCACATTTTTCGCCGTCCAATTCGGCGCAAACGGCGACGTTCCGGTGGCGGGCGATTATGACGGCGACGCCAAAGCGGACATTACCGTTTTTCGCCCGTCAAACGGCGTTTGGTATCGCTTAAATTTGGCTGGCAATAATTACTCCGCCGTTCAATTCGGACAGACCGGCGACAAACCAACGCCCGGCGATTTCGACGGCGACGGAAAATACGACATCGCCGTCTGGCGTCCGTCAAACGGCATTTGGTATCGCTTAAATAGCAGCAACGGAAGTTTCTTCGGCGTTCAATTCGGACAGAACGGCGACACGCCGGCGCAAGGCGATTTCGACGGCGACGGCAAGGATGACCAAGCCGTCTATCGCCAAACGAACAATACTTGGTATATTCTTCGCAGTTTGACTAACACGGTGCAATACACGCAATTCGGCGCAAACGGCGACGTTCCCGTAGTCGGCGATTACGACGGCGACGGGCGCGAGGATATTGCCGTTTTCCGCCCGCTGCAAGGAGCTTGGTATGTTTTAAATAGCAGCAGCACGACCGGCGGATTTCAGACGTTTTTATTCGGCACAAACGGAGACTTGCCGCTTCCGGCTTACGACGCGCCATAAAACGAATTACGAATTATCAATTACGAATCACGAATGTGTCTTTGTTTTAATTCGTAATTCGTAATTTGAAATTTGTAATTAACTCAAATGGTGCGCGCGACGGTTAAGATATAAACCTTGCGCGCGCCTTTTTCCTTTAAAACTTTGGCGCAGTTGGAAGCGGTTGCGCCGGAAGTGAAAACATCGTCCACAAGTAAAATATTTTCGCCTTTGATAAAGTTCGGACGCTTGACTTCAAAAGCGTTTTTAACGCTTGTCTCGCGCGCTTTTGTGTCCATCGCGGCGCGGTGAATCGGCGTGTGAACGGTGCGAACGAGGCTTTGCTCGTCAATTGGCAGGCTTGTTTCTCTTGATAAAATTTCGGCTAAAACGGCGGCTTGATTAAATCCACGCTCGGACGAGCGTTTTGCCGAAAGCGGAACGGGAACAATTAAGGTTGTGTCGTGGAAGTCAGAGTGCAGAAAACGCGAGAGAAAAAGTTTTTGCAGATGTTTGGCAATGAAAGGCTCGCGCTTGAGATTGAGAACGGAAGCCGCCAGCGCTTGTTCATAACCTCCGACGGCAATTGCCGCGTCGTAAAAATGTTCATCGCAAAGATGGCAAAGGGTTTGAAAATCGGTCGGCTTTGCCCGTAGAAATCTGCCGCATTTGACGCATAAAGTTTCTGCGCCTGAAAAGATTTGAGTTTTCTCCCAGCAAGAACGACAAGCGATTCCGTCCGACAAATTTTCGACGCTGTTTTCGCAGATATGGCAGGCTTGCGGGTAGGCGAGAGTTAGAAGCGAGTCGTATATTTTCGATAACATCGTAATGAAAAATAGAAAGTGGAGAATGTAAGAATTACTCTTTTATTTTCCACTTTCTATTAATTACTCTTCATCGAGCAATCCCTGTTCGACAAGTTCCTGACAATTCAAGCAATAACGCGCCCAAGGAACTGCGTCGAGGCGTTTCGGATTTATCGGCTTTTCGCAATTTTGACAATCGCCGTATTCGTCGTCGGAAATACGTTCGAGCGCTTCGTTGATTAAAAGCAATTGCCGGCTTTCGTTTTCAGACACCGCCAGCATTACGTTTTTTGAATAATTTCTGACCGCCAAATCTACCGGATCGGGCGTCTCGGAATCGTCAACCGAAAGGTCGTTGCCTTTCAGTTTATTTAAAAGCTGTTCGCGCTCGGCAAGCAGCCTTTCCTTAATTTTTTTATTGGTTGATTTACTCATTTTTGATACGGAAACCCTTTAATTATAGTATATGAACGATAAAGCTGTTCCAGCAAAACCACGCGCGCCATTTCGTGGGTAAAAGTCAGAAGCGATAAGGATAAACTAAAATCGGCTCTTTCGACAACCTCAGCGGAAACGCCGCTCGCGCCGCCGATGACAAAAGCGACTTCTTTAACCGCTCGATTCTGCCATTTTTCGATTTCTTTAGCCAACAGTTGCGAAGAAACCGAGCGTCCCGAAACGTCCAGCAAACAGACGAATGTGCTTTGATTCACGTTTTCTAAAATTCGTTTGCCTTCAATTTCCGTGCCGCTGTCCTTAAGTTCCGTTATTTCATATTTTACAAAATGCGAAAGACGCTGCAAGTATTCCGCTTGCAGCGCCGCCCAGTTTTTATCTTTTGTTTTGCCAATCCAGACGAAACGAAATTTCATAGATTTTTCAGCCACGAACAAACACGAAAGAACACGAAATAAATTTAAAAACTTTCGTGCCATTTCGTGTTTGTTCGTGGCTAATTAAAATTCTTCCGGCAGTTCGACTTTTTTCGCGTCGCGCCAAAGC
>JALYZF010000258.1 GCA_030948995.1 Acidobacteriota bacterium | reverse complement strand
GTTCAAAAGGTATCAATAAAAATAATTTGACACAAAAATTGTTTGTAAAACGGCATCAACTGAAATGAACCCGCAAACGGTTTTGGAATTCTTCTCGAAAAACTGTTATTTTTATAAGCAAATTTATTTATGGAAAAACAGCAACAAATAAAAATTAAACCCGACATACGGGCGATAACCAAACTCGTGCCGCCCGAAGGAAATCTCGTGCAGGGACAATCCGAGTTGCCGATTGACCCGCAGCTCGCCGCCGAAGCCGCGCGCATTATTGCCGCCAGCCAGAATCATTACGGCTCGTCCGAAGGCGTTTTGGAGTTGCGCCAAGCGGTTGCGGCTAAAATTGCTGCTTACAATCATCTGCCTGTTGATGTTAATGCAAATCCGTTTGAACTTCTGATTACGACCGGCGGCACGGGCGCGCTCGTCGCCTTCGCGCAAACGTATTTGAAAAGTCGTTCGGCACTGGTTTTCGAGCCGTATTATCCGTATCATCGCCGCATCGTCGAAGAATTCGGCGGCAAAACCGAAACCTTTCGATTGAACGAAGATTTAACTTTTGAAAAAAACGCTCTGCGCGTGCGTTGTCTCGAATTAAAAAATCGCCGCGAGTTTCCGCTTCGCGCCATAATCGTCTGCACGCCCGCCAATCCAAGCGGAAAAGTGATGACGACGCTTGAGCTTGAAGACATCGCCGACGTTTGCCGCGAACTTGATTTGCTATGCGTCGCCGACGAAGTTTACGAGCATTACGTTACGGGCGAGCAGCCGCATATTTCTATCGCGTCAATGCCGGAGATGTGGGAGCGAACCGTGACGGTCAATTCGTTTTCAAAATCTTGGAACATCTCAGGCTGGCGGCTCGGCTACGCATATGGCAAAGGAAATCTCATCGCGCCGCTCAACGCTGCCGACAACGTGATTTACGTTTGTCCGGCGACACCTTTGCAGCTTGCACTGTCAAAAGTTTTAATGGCTGACGCCGATTATTACGACAAACTGCGCCAGCGTTTCGACGAAAAACGCCGTTTCTTTTCCGACGCTTTAACCGAACTCGGCTTTAAGATTTACAATTCCGGCTCGGCTTTCTACATCTGGACGCAAATTCCCGAAACGTTCGACGACGCTTTAACATTCAACGAAATGCTGATGCAGCGCGCGGGCGTCGCGGGCGTTCCCGGCAGCGCCTTTGCCGACGGTGACGATTGGGACAGATATATGCGAATTTGCATCGCCCGCGAAGACTCGATTTTAGAAGGCGCGCTCGAAAAACTGCAAAGTGCTTTGAAATAAAATCTGCTTTGACGCTTACTAAAATCTCTTGTCAGAAAAGTGGATTGACTTGCCGGACAAGAGATTTTACAAACTCTGTTTTCTGCTCTCCCGAATAAATTCACGATACAATTTTTCGCTCCGACCTTCTGCTTGAATAACTGCAAGCGGAGATATTATTGCTCGCAAAAGATTTTGAAAAAATTTTGTTGACAACAATTTAAAAGCTGTGTTACGTTGTTTGGCAACCGACAAAATAACTAGGGGCTATCGAAGACGCATTACAAAATAATGTCTTTCGATAGATTTAACGTTTCGTTTGGGTTTCGATAAATCGGGGAATTTATCGCGTCTGTTTTCAAACGAAATAACCAAAGGTTTTTATTTCCGGTTCGGTTAATTTGGCTTGCTTTAGAAACACGCCGATTAACGAACCCGATGAGATTCCAGTTATGTTGTCCGGCTGCCACACTTCAAATTTCGCAAAAATTTTTCTGACAAAAGCCGATTATCCGCCCGTGCGCGACAGTCGGCTTTTGTTGTTTTGGTTGACAGAACATTTCTTTACAAGAGTAACTGTTCTGGCAATAAATATTTTCACTCTTACCGGAAGTTACGTTTTACCTTGGCAGAAAGAATCAAACTCAAAATTGCCCTTTAGATTCGATTCTTTGGTTCGTAGATAATTCGCATTATCTACAGCATCACAAAGTTTTATCAACGGTTTGACCGTTTCTTGACGGTTTGAATCTCGGCTATATACGACACAAACGTTTAGAGACTCTGTTGCCGCGCTATCTTCGGCTCGCGCAGTTTCTTTAACCGACAGTCAAAAGGGAGATTTTTATGCTTAACGTTGTCATTGATTTATACCACCGCGACGCGGTTGCGAGTTTCCAACAGGCAAAGCTAAACGGCATCGTCGGCGTCATTCACAAAGCCACCGAAGGCAGCACGGTCGTTGACGCCGAATATCACGGACGACGGCAACGAGCGCTGGCAAACGGACTTCTCTGGGGCGCGTATCATTTCGGCGTGAAAGGAAACGTCGGTCAGCAGGTCGAACATTTTCTCGCAACCGTCAACCCGACCGACACCGATTTACTAGTGCTTGATTTCGAGCCGAACGGCGTGTCCGGCACGATGACAGTCGCCGAAGCCGAAGAATTTGTCTCTGCGGTCAATGATAAAACCGGACGCTATCCCGGACTTTATTCGGGCGAATCTTTTCTGCGCGAAAAAGTGGGAAGCAACACAAGCACTATTCTAAAAAATTGTTTCCTGTGGATTGCCAAGTATTCGAGCGATTTACCGAAAGTTCCGGCGGCTTGGCAAACTTTCACCTTTTGGCAATACACGGACGGCAACGCCGGTTCGCAACCACACCAAGTCCCCGGCACCGGACGCTGCGACCGCGACACATTCAACGGCGACCTCAACGGTCTGAAACGACTTTGGGGCGTTTGAGTTAAATAACTTGTCGTGTATTTAGAGGTGGTTTATATGGATTCCGTATCTCTATAAACTTTGGCATTCAACATTATGACTGAAGACTTTACGATACTCTGTAAATTTTGTTTATTGCAGTTGTTTTCATAGTTTTCAATAGAAAGAAGGAGAAAATAAAATGGCAGACAAAATAGCTGAACTTTCAATAAACGGTAATCAACCTAGAGTTGATATATCTATAACCCAACCCGACAATCTTCCGCGAGGTCGCTTTCAAATAATTCTATACGATTCAAACAAAAGAAATCCGATTTTAGTCGGAGAAGAAAGAAATGATGTAGCTAACCCTAACGGCAATTTTCCTATCCCAAGACAGCTCTCACAACTTGACGACTGTTGGTTATGGTTTAGAGCCTCTATTGCCGACCCAAATGGAATTCCCCAACGCTGGTTTTTAAGAGTCAAAATTATTCAAGATGGACAAGTAGTTGACGGCGGCAATTATATCAAAGAGGCGACATTTGACTCGTTCGCCAGAATCCACGATGAAGTGAGGTTAAATGTGTCATGAAAATTAAAATACAATTTTTCCTTTTGTTAGGCTTATTGATTTTTTCGGTAAGAACGGGCGTTGCCCAAAATTCTACTTTAAAAATCAACTATCGTTCTCCAAATGCCGCTCCGTCAGTTTGCAAAGTCAGAACTTCAAATAACAAATATGAAGTGATAGTCGCAAGGTCGTTAGAACCGGAAGTTGAAGATTTACAAAATGCCGGTGTGAAGATTGTCGGGAACGAGATAATTTATTCGTTCAAACTGGACAATGGCGTAGAAGCCATTTGTCAGAATGTTAATAACGGGTTGGAAATTATCTTATCCGGTGTCACTACCGGCAGCGGCACTCAAAATCCCAATCCGCCAACACCTTCGCAACCTTCAAACGTAGCTTCGTCTCTGACAGACACAGCAAAAGAAGCACCAAAAAAAGAGGCGGAAAAAGAAGCTAAGAAAGACATACTGGATTTAAGTGTCCCCGAATCACCCGGATTTACAATTTTGGGATTGAATCCGCAAACAGTCGTTCGTCCGGCAAGTCCCCGTGAATTTGTGGCGACGCTCATCAACGGACTGGATAATAACGGAAACTTCCAAACCGGTGTCGCTATTGATACGGCTCCGTATCTGTTGCTTGCTAACAGCCTACGCGATGAAGAAGCGTTTAATCCTGACGGCACAAGGAAAACTCCGGTTCTGAGTCTTGCCGACTACCGCAAGAACCCGAACGGATTTAATATCACGCGCTTTGCCTCACGAATTCAGTTTTCTCTCGCTACTACTAAAGGGACAACTACAGACGACAAATCAGCCCGTATCGGTTCAGGACTTCACTTCACTATTTTCGATTACGGCGACCCTCGTATGGACACGAAATTCGATGATTGTTTTATAAAATTTGATGACGATATAGAGCGACAAGCCAGAATTGATTTGAACCTAAATCCCGATCTTACTGTTCTTCCGCCGACTTTAGACGATGCCAACAAAATCGAAGAAAGAATCCAACAGCTTCTGACTTCAAGTTGGCTCGAAAGATTTAAGAAAGGCTGTGTCGAAGCGTCAAAAAAGAGAAACTTCTCGCGGTCGAGTTTTATAGTCGGCGGTGCCGGAAGCTGGATTAGTAAGAGCGGCGAGAGCAGCAAATTCACATATAACGGCACAGGTTTTTGGAGTTCGTTGGCTTATGGGTTTGAGGGACTGCCGGGCTTGGAACAGAAAGCTCAATTAATCTTTCATTTCCGGCGCAGAATTAAAGAAGAAGTTCCTGACCCTTTAAATATTGGGAAGTTTATTGCGAAAGATTCTAATTTGTTCGGTGCGCGACTGCGTTTCGGAACGCCTAAATTAACGGGAAATATCGAAGGTGTTTAGCAAGGCGAACATTTTGCCGGTCGTAAAGCTACTGATAATTTCCGGCTTTCATTAGGCGGGGATTACAAAGTTGCCGACAATGTTTATCTAAATTTTTCAATTGGTGGTGAAACCAAGAAAAGCAATATTTCCGATAACAAGGTTTTTGTCAGAACTTCGTTTAACTTCGGAACATCGCAAAAAGCTCTTAATTAATAAAAATGAGTGGTGTCAAAAACAAAACACGAAACGTCAACTCGTTTGTAGATTGCTTTAGACGCTTCGTGTTAAGGGTAAATCAATTCGTTTGCCGGTTGCGTCAGATGATTTGCCGGTTAGAGTATCAGCTTTGAAATTTTGAAAAGTTTGAACTGATTCCGGGTTTTAAAATATAAATCAGCCGAAGAATCAGTCAATGTCAAAACTACGCCGACCACCGCAGTTTTTGAAAGCCTTTTGTGTGGTCAAAAACATTTAATAAGAATAAATAAGGAGAATAAAGTATATGTGTAACAAACATTCCGGCGTGTGTTTTATCATTCCGCCGCATATTATTGAAAAGATTGCTGAAAACGGCTCGGCGGCTGAAAAGAAAATGGCGTTTTCTCTATTAGACAGTTCTGCCCAATTTCGCGGGGAAAGGCAAGCAGTCGGGGCGGCTTTAATGTTAATGGGGTTGTCAACCGGAACTAAAAGACGCACTATTTATGACGCCCAAAAAGGCTCTGTATTGCCCGGCAAACTCGTGCGCGGAGAAACAGATCCAAAAACTGCGGATGTTGCCGTTAATGAAGCGTTTGACGGTTCGGGCGCGACTTACGATTTTTATAAAAAAGTCTTTAACCGTAATTCGATTGACGGAAACGGAATGCGGCTCGATTCGTCCGTTCATTATCGCGTTAAATATAACAATGCGTTTTGGAACGGGCAGCAAATGGTTTATGGCGACGGCGACGGCGTAATATTTGACAGATTTACAAAAAGCCTCGACGTAATCGGACACGAATTGACGCACGGAATCACACAGGTTGAAGCCGGTTTGGTTTATCAAAATCAATCGGGCGCGTTAAACGAGCATTTTTCCGATGTGTTCGGCTCGCTCGTCAAACAGTATAAGAAAAAGCAAACCGCAAAAAATGCGGACTGGCTTATCGGCGAGGGAATTTTCACGACAATTAAAGGCGCTTTGCGCTCGATGAAAGCGCCGGGAACGGCATATAATGACCCGTTAATCGGTAAAGACCCGCAGCCCGCGCATATGTCGAATTACGATCCCACTACGAGCGACAACGGCGGCGTGCATATCAATTCAGGTATTCCAAACAAAGCCTTTTATGAATTGGCAACCCGGCTGGGCGGACACTCTTGGGAAAAAGCCGGTAAAATATGGTATGTTACGCTCTGTGATAAACTGGCGAGCAACGCACAGTTTCAAGACTGTGCAAATCAGACGTTTACAGTCGCCGGAGACCTTTATGGAGCGGGCGGCAGTGAACAAAAAGCCGTTAAAGATGCTTGGAATGTAGTGGGCATAACAGTTTGATATTAACAAAAGTTCGCCCGCAAATATGAGACGGCGACGATGCCGAAGATGAATAATATCAACTTCGGCAATACGATATACCGAATTTTACGGGCGAACTTTCAAAAGACGGATTAAATGAAAATACAACTCAACAGAACCGGCGGATTCTTTTCGGGACTTGCGCTTAACGTAAAGTTGGATTCGGAAACGCTCGATAAGAAAAAAACGAGCGAACTCAAAGAAATCTTAAAGCCGGTCGAGGAGTTCAATAAAAGCGAGGCAGATAAAAAAGACGCTACAGAACGCACAAACTCCAAAACGGAATCGCGCTCCGCCTCAATACCCGCCGATGAGTTTCAATATGATTTAACCATTACGGACGCGGGCAAAACTGTCGAATTAAAAACAAGCGATTCATCGGCGTCGCCGGAAATGATTCGCTTGATTGACTGGTTAATAGCCAACGGCGCGAGTTGAAGAATCACAGGATTATTTCTAATTTATGAATGAAATCCGCAAATTTGAAAACCCGCTTGAAAACATTTCACCGATGTCTGCATCCAACCTCCGACCACGAGCCGGTATTTGCGAAGTTTAAAATTTAATATAGTCAACAGTTTCGGCTAACAGCAAACAATCAATACTCGCAGCTTTAGTTTTTCATTTATCTTTTCATCTCGTTCCGAAAGTATTGCATTGGCTGATTTGACCGCTTTGAAATCCTTGATTAAACCAGCGCATACGGTCAGCCGCCGAGCCGTGCGTAAACGAGTCGGGTCTGACGTAACCTTGCGTCTTTCTTTGAATATTATCGTCGCCGACCGCCGAAGCCGCTTTTAAGGCTTCTTCGGCGTCGCCCGCTTCGAGCAGTCCTTTTTGCTTGGCGTAAAAACCCCAGACGCCGGCGTAGCAATCGGCTTGTAGTTCGAGATTAACGGACATTTGATTAGAATTTCCGGCAGATTGAACTTTGTCCATCGTTCCCAAAAGGTCTTGAACGTGATGCCCGACTTCGTGCGCGACAACGTAGGCTTGCGCGAAATCGCCGGGAGCGCCGAATCTTGTTTTCAATTCGTCAAAAAACGCGAAATCAAGATAAAGTTTGCCGTCGCCCGGACAGTAAAAAGGTCCGGTTGCCGAACTTGCCTGCCCGCAGGCGGAAGGCGTCCGGTTGTTGAAAAGCACGAGCGTCGGATTGGTGTATCGAATGCGCGCCTGTCTGGGCAATTCCTGCGCCCAGACAGTTTCGGTGCTTTTTAAGACAGATGAAATAAATTTTTTCTCCGCGTCGTTTTGCGGTTGATTCGGATTTGCTTGTTGCTGTGGTTGCTGATATGCGGGAGCATCTGTGCTTCCGCCGCCCATCTGATTAAGCAACGCGCTCGGGTCGCCGCCGCATAGCCACACGGCAAGTATAATCAACAGCGTTCCCAAACCGCCGCCGCCGAGCGCCATTCCTCTACCGCCCATTCCGCGCCGGTCTTCTATATTACTGCTTTCGCCTTCTTCCAACATTTTTATTTCACCTCAGATTTTTCCGCGACAAACGCGCGTGATTTTTCAATTCTGAAAATTTTAACATTTTTTTGTCTGAATTGAAGAAAACTTTTATGCTAAAAAAATGAATTTAAACGAATGGCAGGCAAGCGGCGCGTTTTTCGATTACAAAACTCATCGAATTTTTTATCACGCGAATAAAAATTCAAATCAAACTCTGCTTGTTCTGCACGGCTTTCCGACCTCATCGCACGATTATCATAAAATCTGGGACGCGCTTGGTGAAAATTTTTCACTTCTCGCTTTTGATTTGATTGGCTACGGTTTTTCCGATAAACCGACCGATTTCGATTACACGACGTTTCATCAAGCAGACGTTTTGCAGGCTTTAGTCGAATACTTAAAAATTGAAAATCTTCATATTCTCGCGCACGATTACGGCAACACGATAACGCTCGAACTACTCGCCCGCGCCGGAGAAAATCGTTTGAACTTTTCGATTGAAACCGTTTGTTTCTTAAACGGCGCGCTTTTTCCCGAAACGCATCGCCCCGTTTTAGCGCAGAAAATTCTTGCCAGCCCGCTCGGATTCATCTTCGGCAGACTGATTTCCGACGCGGCGTTTAAGAAAAGTCTCGCTTCGATTTTTGGGAAAAACACGCAGCCGACTGAAAGCGAATTGAACGATTTTTTGCGGGTTTTTAAATTTAACGACGGGCGACGAATTGCTCATAAATTGATTCGATACATGATGGAACGCCGAAAGTTTCAGGCGCGCTGGCTCGATGCTTTGCAAAAAATGCAGCAACCTTTTCGCTTTATCAACGGCTTGGAAGACAAAGTTTCGGGCGCGCACTTGGTCGAAAGATTTCACGGGCTTGTGCCGCATCAAACGGACATCATCGAACTCGAAGGCGTCGGGCATTT
>JALYZF010000034.1 GCA_030948995.1 Acidobacteriota bacterium | reverse complement strand
TAATCGGGTCGCCGTAAGCGTTCGTTACATTACCAGTTTGAATCGCCGTATTGTTTTCGATTACAAGCCCGTCCCAAGTCGTCGATTTTAAAAACAATCCAGCGCCGCCCCATTTTTTCCCGTCAATATCAGCGAACAGATTGTTCCTAATCGTCAAGCGATGCCCGCCGCTGCCTTCCGCGCCGTAAACGCTGACGGCGCTCGCGCTGCCGCGAATGATATTGCCGGTAAATTCGATGTCTTCGATAACGGTCGCGTCGCCGTTGTCAGCGCGCGTCGTAAAGAGAATCGCCGTGCCGTCCTGCGCCATTCCCCAGTTATTCGTCATCAAATTGTTTTCAACTTTTATGCGCCGCCCGTTTTTTATCTCGAAAAGATTTTTAACCACCCAGCCTTCTTCGCGCCATTGAACAGGTTTATTCAGATGATTGCCGCGCACGACGCAATCGGTCGGAACTAATTTCAAATTTGAAGCCGCGCCGCCGAATAGAATATTTTCGCCCGCGCCTTCCAGATAATTGTTGACGATTTCGATATTTCCGTCGCCCGCCCAAACTGCAATCGCCTGACTTTCTTCGCCTTTGCGCTTGATGTCGGCAATGTAGCTGTTCACAATTTTTATGAACTTTCCGTTGGCGGCTATTCCGCGTCGCTGTCCCAGCGCGTTGTCGCCGTGAATGTAAACGCGGTCGAATTCGATGTGATGCGGCAAATCTTCAATTTTTTTCTCTTCCGTCGTGCCAAGTTGAATAATATTTCCAACGCCTTCTTTGTTTGCGCCGAATTCGACACCGATAAAACGAAAATGATGCGCGCCGCTAACCGCCGTAATCGCCGGTTCATTATTCGGCGAAGAGATTTTCGGCAAAACGGCGGCATATTTTGTCGGGTCAATTCTGGTGTCGGCTGGCGGCAGCTGCGCGTCATTGGCGGAAGTGCGAACGGTTATAAACTCGTTTCCGGCTTTCATCGGCAAATCAAAATTGCCCTTAAACGCCGCGCCTGCTTGAAGAAAAATGGTGTCGCCAGCTTTGGCGCGATTCAGCGCGGCTTGCACGTCGCCGCCGGCTTTGACGAGAATCGTATTTCCCGCAATTTCCAGCGCCGCTTCTCTTTCATAATTTCGATATGAATAAACACCAAAAACGCTGACCGCAGCCGCCAGCACGACAAGCGCGATTCCTAGCGTAAGAAATTTATAAAAGTTTTTATCTCTGCCGTTTTCAAGCCGCCGCAGAGATTTCTCACGTGCCTTTTGCCTTTCTGCCCAAATCTTTTCGTTTGTAGTGTTCATAAAGTCTGCCGGATTTACAACGTTTATAAAGTAAGAATTTGTTCGACTCTCCAAACTCTCCGCTCTATAAAATCTCCAGACTTTTAATAATACACCCAATAATACAAACTTTTCACGTATTCGCCCGCAACAAATTTCCAACCTTTCGGCGAAAACCACCACATAGAAGACAACGGAGTTTGTTTTCCCGTCGGCGCGGACTCGATGCCGATTTCTACGCCTTGATTATCATCGGCAAAAGTTTTCTCAAACGTTCGCAATGCGCGGCGCGTGTGATAGCTCGAAGTTACAAGCAAAACGGATTTGAAATTGCTTTCTTCAACCTTCTTTTTCATCGCTTCGGCTTCGGATTTCGTGCCGTCAACCCGTTCGGGCAAAACCTCTATTGCCTCAGCCGGCACGCCTTGTTCGGTTAAACTTTTTCGCTCAAGCTCGACAAACAGCGGGTTTTCACGCGCGCTGCGTGACCAACCGGCGCGCTCGCCGTCATCGGTTAAAAACACACGCGGCGCAATACCTTGCTTATAAAGTTCGGCAGCTTTTTCCGTTCGCTCCAGATAAACGCTCGAACCGCTCAAAACTAAAATCGCGTCGGCTCGCGCAAGAGGTTTTTCGACAATCAATCTTTCGGCAAGAAACGGCGCAAGCAAAACCCACGCGAGGAAGGCAAGAGAAAACGCGGCGATTAACTTAAAACTTCGAGACGTTTTCATTTTGAAAAATACTTTACTTTCCCGCTTTTATGTAATTTTCGATAATTTTGCGCAGATCGTCAATTCGCGCTTCCCAGCTTTCCGCTCGCATCGCTTCGCTGATTTTCGTTCGCGGACGCGGATTTTTCAAGGCTTCTTCAATTTGCGAAATAAATTCGTCCGTCGTGCGACCGATGCGGCAAATGTTCATAATCTCGACTTCGGGAATCGCCGTCGAGACGACTTCCAAACCAGCCGCCAGATATTCGCGCACTTTCAAAGGATTCGCCGCAAGCGTCAAATCGTTTATCGCAAACGGATTAAGCGCAATGTCAAAACCCTTGCAGTAATTCGGAAGATCGGTGTAAGGCTTGCGTCCCAAAAGATGAACATTCGGCAGATTTTGAACTTTTCCGATAACTCGTTCGGCGTCAACCGTCGTTTTGCCGATTAAAACAATCGAGCCGTTCTTAAAATGCTCGGCGATTTTCACAATCAAATCATAATCAATCCAGTCAGCGAGAAGCCCGTGAAAACCGATAATCGGGCGCGGCAGATTTTTAATTTCTGCGGGAATTTTCGTCGCCTCGTCAAGCGCCTTGCGGAAATGCGAAAAATCGACGCCGTGCCGAATTATAAAAGTGTTGGCGTTAAATTGTTTTTTATTCTCCAGCAATTTTTCTGCCGAAACGATAACCAAATCAGCTTTTCTAAATAATTCTTCCTCAATTTCTTTCAAACCTTTTGAAGCGCCCGTAAACGCCGTGTATTCGTCAACGCAGTAATAAACAAGAGCGTCTTCGCCGAGTTTTCCGGCAACGAGTCCGGCGGCAGGATTGAAAATCATATTGAACGGTTTTTCAAATCCCAGCTTTTTCATCGCGCTTTTGACTTGTGAAATAAGAAGTCTCTCATTGAAATTTCTCACAGCAGAATTCCCGTAAGCCGGAATCGCCAAAGGATTCAACACAAAAATATTCGGCTCGACTTCTCGAACCGGCTCTGTAAAACTTTTTAATTTTTTAAAAATCCGCGAAACGTCTTTTGTGGAAGTCGTCGGCATCCGATTGGCAATCGCGTTTATCCAAAGGATTCGATTCTCCATTGATAACACGCGCATCAGATGAGTTTTTGAAAGTGGGTCGCCCGTCCAATCGTGGCTGAAACAAACGATGTCGCGCCCGCGCAAAACGCCCGTCTGCTCTTTTGTTTTTTCGATTTGGGCAATCTGCATAAATTATTTTTTCGGCAGAAATTCGCTGCCCAGTTTCGGCAGATTGTATTTGAGGCGAATCTCGTCCGCCGGTTTCAAAAGCCAAGTTTTGCGGTCGTAATTCTCGCTTTCCTGATTAAATTTTTTCAGCTTTCTAATCGAAGTCGTAAAGCGCGGTGGATTCAGCAACAAAAATTTCATCGTGCGAAGCGGCGTTTTTTTCAAATCTTTTATTGTCGGATAACACGCCAGCAGATTCATACAAACGCTTTCCAAATCAACTTCCGCCGCGCGTTTGTTTGAAATTTCAATCTCCGCGCCGTAACCGATGCTAACCACGTCGGCGCCCCAATCGCTGCCGATTGAGTAACGAAGAACCGCGCTTGACAAATTCATTGTCAAAAGACTGTCGTCGTCGGCTTCGTCGGCGCGGCGAATGTTTGCTTTGCCGTCGTCAAAAGAAATAATGTAAAAAGCGTTCTCCGCAACATCAGTCAGACGAAGCGAAAATTTTAATTTTTTTAATTTTTCGGCAGGAAAAAGTGTCATTCGCTTTTCGACATTTTGCCTGACTTCACCGATTAACTTTTCGGCTTCCGCTTCATTAATAAATTTTCGCACGCGTTTTCGCTCGATTTCCGCGCCGTATTGCTCGTCAATCAAATGATTCAATTCGCCGTTTTCCATTCGCCTGCGATACGGCGACAAAGGTTTTAACTCGTCGTTTTCCAAGCGGTCGCCCGAATACATATCAACAATTTTCGGCGCGTAACCGTCGCCGTCGGCAAAATATTTTTCGTAATAATCAGCCATTTTATTTCTCGGAAAACGCGCTTTGTTTATCCACCGTTGATTGTCGCCCAACAGACAAAAATCTGCGGCAAAAGGCACGGCGATTTTAGGTTTTAGACCTTGAACAACGCGGCAAAAGTTATGCGCGAAAAGCTGTTCGCGGGCGATTGCAATCGCGTAATCGTCCTTGCCCGCCAGATGCATCGCATTCGGAAAATAGCTCGCGCCGCCGAAACCGCAAAAAACGTAATCAATCTTTTGCCATTTGGCGCGTATCTCTTGGACGTAAAAATCAATAATTTTTTCCGGCGAAGAATGCAGCGCGTCGTTGACGTTGATTAAAACTTTGCCGCCGCTTTCGATAACCATTAAACTGTCGTGCGAATTGATGACAAAAGTAACATTCGTTTTCTCGGAAATTTTATACTTCTTAAAAGTTACGCATTCCTTTACGTCACGAAAACCGAGACTTTCGATATATTCCTTCGCGCCGCCGAAAAAGCTGTAAGGATAAAAAACGCGAATATTTTTCGGTATTTCTCTCAAAGTCGCTTCGTGCAGATGGTCTTCGTGTCCGTGCGAAATTAAAACGACATCGGCGGATTTTACGCGCTCGGCATTGACCGGCTTCGGAAACAAATACCATTGACCGCAATAAGTCGCATCCGTCAGCCAAGGGTCTGTGGCGATGAGCAAATCTTCGGTTTCGATTAAAAGACAAGCGTGAGAGACGTATTCGATTTTCATATTTTAACTTTGCAGGAAATTGTATTTCGGAAAAAATCTAACGGCAATTTGCCAGAGTGCAACACCCGTCAGCATTGATAAATACGGGTCAACATTGGGAACTCGGTAACGCACAAAACCGAAAATCAAAACGTGAATGGCGGTCGTTATCAAAAAAGACGCAGCCAATAAGATAATAAACTTTTTGCCCGTTTCTTTTCTACTGAAAACATACGCACCGTATGAACCGAAAACATAAATTCCGATGACGAACAAAGCGACGAGGGCGACCGTTTTGCCGCCGTAAGTCAACGGATTGAGAAAAGGCGTCCAAAAAGCGAGAAGTTTTCCGCGCATCAATCGCGCCGTCAAACCGTAATCCTGTGTCATTTCATTAACGGCTTCACGCCGCCAGACTCTTTCTCTTTCATTTAATTTAAGCGCGGAATAATTGTCGCTTTTTTCGAGTTCCGCAAGTTTCCCCCGCTGGATATCGCCCCAAACATAATCGGCAAATTTTTTATTTTCTTCCTTGCTTGTAAAACTGCCTTCGTAGAGCTGAATAGTTTCGGGTATATTGCCGAGCCAGAGATTATAACCGAAACCGTCGTTCACCAAAATAAACTCGCTCGTCTCCCGATAATTTTGAAGCGTCCAAGGCGCGATTGTCAAAAAAATGCCAGTCAGTATAATCGCTGTTCCAATGCCAAATTTTATCCGCTTGATTTCCTTTAATTGCAAAATAAAAGTAACAAACACCAAGCAAATCGCCACGCCCAAAATCGCCGGACGGCACAGCGTCGCCAGACCAAATGTTACGCCCGCCGAAAGCGCATACAAAAATAAGCGTACGTCGCCTTTCAAAAATTTAACCAGCCAAAACATTGCCAGCGCACAAAGAAATGTGTGCAGAGGTTCTGTATAAAAATCAACCGTGTGCGCGACGAGCAAAGGATTTACCGCGCAAACAAGCGCGCCGAAAAAAGCCGGAATTTCCTTTCGCAAAACTTCAAAGGCGATTTTATAAATTACAAAAACCGTCGCCCCGTGCAAAAATGCCTGCGCTATCTTTACGGCGATGACACTGTTTGGAAAAACCAACCAAATTATTGAAATAAAAACGGGAAAAAGTGGCGGGCGAAACATCGGATGAACAACGCTGACTCGCGGATAAGGCGTTCCATTTAGAAAAGTGTTAGCGGCGTTGATGTAATCTTCCGCATCGCCGAATTCAACTTTTTCAAAACCGTAAAACCAGATTGCAAAAATCGAAAGCGCAATGCCGATTAAAACAGGAATTAATACAAACCATTTTTTCCCGTTCATATTTTTTGCGTCGCAAAACTTTCGCCGTCGATAAACTGCCGATGCCAAATCTCCAAATTTATCAGGCGAAAAATTCTCGTTCCGTGGTCTTCTCCCGTGTTGTGTTCGGCGACCAAAGTGCGAACAAAATCGGCATTGAAAATTCCGCGCTGTAAACTTCTTTCACTCAAAACGTATTCGTCAACATAACCTTTAAATTCGCCTCTGAGCCAATTTCCCAACGGCACGGGAAAACCCATTTTCGGTCTTTCTAAAATTTCGGCGGGCAAAATTTCGCGCATCGCTTCGCGCAAAATCCATTTCGTTTGCCGCCCGCGAATTTTCATCCGCTCCGGCAGTTTTGCCGTAAACTCGACTAATTTATGGTCGAGAAAAGGAACGCGCGATTCAATCGAAGCCGCCATCGACATTTGGTCTTGCTTCATTAGAAGCTCGTGCAGATAAGTTTTCGTATCAACATAAAGCAGTTTGTCGAGCAGATTTTCCGCGTCCGATTCCTTCAGCCAATTTTGCATTTGAAGATACGGATTTTGTTTATCAATGCGCGCTTTCGCTTCATCGGTCAAAAGCCGCGCCTGCATTCGTTTGGGAAAAATCGCAAAATTGTCGAAGTAAAGATTTTCGATGTCGGCATCGAGTGACAGAAACGTGCGTTTCAATTTTCGGTTAAGCGCATTCGGCAAAGTTGCAACGCCCGATTTTACAGCCGAGCGCAAGAATTGCGGCGTCAAATTTTCATACTTTTCGCCGTATTTCAAAAGCTGAAGCGTTTTCAAGTAACGCCCGTACCCGCCCAAAATTTCGTCACTGCCTTCTCCCGTTAAAACGACTTTAACGTATTTTTGCGCGAGCTTTGAGACGAAATAAAGCGGAATCGAAGAATCAAATCCGAGCGGCTCGTCTTCCTGATAAATCAAATGCGGCAATTCCGCAAAAAATTCTTCGGGCGTGATTGTAATTTCGTGATGCTCGGTTTTAAATTTTTTGGAAACTATTCGCGCATACTCAAATTCGTTTGCTTCGCGCTCGCGGAAACCGACGGAAAAAGTTTTTATCGGCTCATTGACCATTTGCGACATCATCGCGCAAATCGCGCTCGAATCAATGCCGCCGGACAAAAACATTCCCAGAGGAACGTCCGCCATCAGGCGCAGTTTGACCGATTTTCTGAAAAGCTCACGCCATTCTTCGATGAAATCCTTGTCGCTTTTTTCTTCGTGTTTCGGCTCAAAAGAAACGTCCCAGTATTTTTCGATTTTTAGATTTTCGTCTCGCCAAATCAAAAAATGTCCGGGCAGAAGTCGCTTAACGTTTTTGAATAAAGTTTCCTCGCCGCTCGTTCCGTGATTCGCCAATTGGTCTGGCAAAGCGTTGTAATTCAATTCGGCTCTCGTCGCGCCGGCTTCGATTAAAGTTTTGATTTCCGAGCCGAAAAATAAATTTCCCTGCTCGTCCGAAACGTAATAAAACGGTTTGACGCCGAGACGGTCGCGGGCGATGAATAATTCACGTTTCCGCTTGTCCCAAACGGCAAACGCGAACATCCCGCGCAAGCGTTCGACACACGCCGCGCCGTATTCTTCATACAAGTAGAGAATCGTTTCCGTGTCGCAATGCGTCTCGAATTTGTAACCTTTTGCTTCTAATTCGGCGCGGTAATCTGCATGATTATAAATCTCGCCGTTGTAAATTATGACAAGCGATTTGTCTCGATTAAACATCGGCTGCGCGCCGTGCGCGACATCAACAATCGAAAGGCGACGATGACCTAAACCAATGTTTCCATCAACAAAAACGCCGCCGTCGTCCGGTCCGCGATGAAAAATGCAGTCGCGCATTTTCAATAAAACGCGCTCGTCGATTTGCCGCTGCGAACGGCTTGAAAATGCTATTCCGTTTATTCCGCACATTTCGGTTTTCTTCCAAATACTTGCGAGCGTTTCATAAAATTTTAAGCGTTTGAAGTCAAGCGAGAAGAATTTTTAGTTCGGGAAAACTCTATTGCAGCACGCTGAAGCTAATACTAAAATCTCATTTAACATCAACGTTTGTCAACATTTTCGCCCGCCAACTCACTGTAAAGATTCGTCCATTCGAGCCGCACCGCTTTCCATGTAAATTTCTCGCAAACGCGGCGGGCGTTGCCGATAATATTTTCGGCAAGCTCGGCATCTTCGAGCAAACGCATTGCTTCGCGCGCCATTGCTTTGTGGTCGTTTGCCTCAACCATCAATCCGGTTTTTTCGTGTTCTAAAATATACGGAATACCGCCTGCGTTCGTCGTTACGACCGGAACGCCCGCCGCAAAACATTCGATTATTGAGCCGGGCATATTATCCGTATTCGGCGAATTTAAATAAACGTCAACCGCATCATAAAGCGCGGGCATTTTTTCCTGCTCGACCG
>JALYZF010000217.1 GCA_030948995.1 Acidobacteriota bacterium | reverse complement strand
ACTGTAAACCGTTTGGATACTAAACCCGACCATTATCAAAACGACAAACCAGACGGAAATCGGCATCCACAATCAGAAATCCGGGACCGCTGGCGGAAGTGACCATCAAAAAACCGCGCTCAAGATTATGGATAACACGGAAGATTTTTCACTTTAGTAGCTCCATTCGCCAACAATCAAACCGATAACGACACCGCCGATTGCGCCCATAATTAAAATCGGAAGGAATGTTTTCGTAATGATTGCGTCGGGTAGACTAATGAGCAGTCCGATAATCAATCCGCTCGCCCAGCCGGGCAAGGATAAATTTGTCGCCCCGATTACAAAACCTATGGAAAAACGGCTGATAAAGGATGCCGACATAGCAGAAGTTTTATCCTCAAATTGCAACGGTATCATTGCCAAAACCGAGATGATGCCGAAAACAATTCCGCAAATAACGCCGAGAAGAAGTTTGGACATTCGTAACGCTCCGTTTCAGAAATTTGAAAAACGCTTTATTAAATCATAAATTAAGTATTCAATTAAATAGATTTGACCGTTACGCCTTGTTCAATCAATTTTTGCCGAATCGTTTTCGCAAACTCCAGCGCGTTCGCGCTATCGCCGTGAATGCAGACGGTTTCGGCTTTAATTGAAACCGTCGCGCCGTTTGTCGCCCTAACGGTTTGCGCCGAAATCATCTGCCAAACCTGCGCGGCAGCTTTTTCTCGGTCGGTAATCAAAGCGTTCGGCTCGCTTCGCGGCGTTAAACTGCCGTCCGCCTTGTAAGTTCTGTCGGCAAAAACTTCGCTTGCTGTTTTCAAATTGATTTTTTCCGCTTCGGAAATTAAATAGCTTTCCGAAAGTCCGTATAAAATTAAGTTCGCGTCAATCGCTTTGACGGCTTTTGCAATCGCTCCGGCAATTGGCTCGTCCTTAGACGCTTGGTTATAAAGCGCGCCGTGCGGTTTGACGTGGTGAAGATGCGCGCCCAAAGCCTCGCAAATTCCTTTGACGGCAGAGACTTGATACAAAATAATGTCGAAAATTTCCCGCGCGTTCATTCGCATCTCGCGCCTGCCAAAGCCCTGCAAATCTGGAAAAGAAGGATGCGCGCCGACGGCGACGCCTTTTTCAATCGCCGTTTCAATCGTTTTTCTAATCACGCTTGCGTCTCCGGCGTGAAAGCCGCAGGCGATATTAACCGACGATACAAAATCCATCAATTCGGTGTCGCGTCCCATTTCCCACGCGCCGAAACTCTCGCCCATATCGCAATTTAGGTCAATCGAAAACATAATAAAATTACCAACTTCAAATTACGAATTACGAATGTTTTTGAAACTACACGCAATCTTTAATAAATTCAAATCTTTTTCTGATTCGGTTATTAAATCTTCCGCTTGCCGAACGGAAATCAATTGAAATTTTACTTTATCATTTGCGCCAAGTTGCGCCAGAAGCGGTAAATCGAATGATGCGACGTGCGCGATACGCGGGTAGCCGCCGGACGTTTGGCAATCAGCCATTAGAATTATCATTTGTCCGTCGGGAAGAAGTTGTATAGTGCCGAAATCAACCGCCGACGAAACGAGTTCAATTTTATCGAGCAAGTAAAGCGGCGCGCCGCGCAAACGAAAACCCATTCGGTCGGAAGCAGACGAGACGGTAAAATTTTCCGTTAGAAAAACCTGCTCGCTCAATCCCGTTAAAAATTCAAACTCCGCGCCTGCAATGAGGCGAACAACCGGACACGAACTATAAACCGGAATCAAATCATTCGAGATTTTATA
The DNA here is from genome assembly GCA_030948995.1 of Acidobacteriota bacterium. GTDB lineage: Bacteria > Acidobacteriota > Blastocatellia > Pyrinomonadales > Pyrinomonadaceae. The sequence goes on along the minus strand of JALYZF010000217.1, from coordinate 17,200 downwards.
AGGAAACGTTAAATCTTGATTCTTAAATTTTCCGTTTTCCGTTTTCAATTTTCCATTAAAAAAAATTCTATCGCCCGCCTGCAACGTTCTGCCTGCAAAACCGCCAATGTGCGCGCGCAAGTTTGTGCTTGAGCTTCCGAGCCATCTTTCGACGGCGAATCCGCCTTTAACTACAAGATAAGCGCGGTTGCCGAAATTTTTTCCGGCAAATTCTAAAACGCTTCCTTTTTCGGCAAAAACAGGTCGCCAATTTTCAATGTTTAATTTATTAAGACGCGCGCCGAAATCCGCGCCGCCGAGCGCGAGAATTGCGTCCTTCTCAAATTCCAAAACTGGCGCGGGAAAGTGTATTTCCAAAACGGCTTCTGTTTCAATGTTGCCGAGAAGAATATTGATTAAACGAGCGGCGCGCCTGTCCATTGCTCCGTTCAGATTAATGCCGAAGCGCCGAAAACCGATTCTGCCCGAATCTTGAATCGTCGAAAGAATCCCGCCTTTTTTTACAAGAACGCTCATTTATTAAATTTAGTTGTAATCGAAAAACAGTATCTACGAAACAATAGAAAAAAGCACGAAACCTTTTAATCTTTTCGTGCTTTTTTCTATTTGTTCGCGGCTAAAAAATTTGAATGTTTTTCTATTCGTAGCGCAAACATTCAATCGGGTCGAGCTTTGACGCTTTTCGTGCGGGCAAAACGCCGAAGACCAAGCCGACGCCGACTGAAACGGTCAAGCCGGAGACAACCGCCCAGAGCGGAATCGAAGCCGGAAGACTAGGAATAAACAGCATCACAAGCTGGCTGATTCCGACGGCTAAAATCACGCCTAAGATTCCGCCGAAAAAAGTTAAACTCATTGCTTCGAGCAGAAACTGCAAAACGATTGCGCCTTTTGTCGCGCCGACGGCTTTGCGAATGCCGATTTCCTTTGTTCTTTCCGTGACGGACACGAGCATAATATTCATAACGCCGATGCCGCCGACAAGCAAGCCGAGACTTGAAATTGCGATTGCGGCTAATCCGACACCGCCGATAATTGAATCGAACTGCTCGATAAATTTGCTGGCAGTTTTAATGTCGAAATTATTCGGCTCGCCTAATTTTACCTCGCGGCGCTGGCGCAAAACTGATTCAGCGTCTTCGAGCGCTTCATTGACTCTGCCGGATTTGGCGCGAATGATGTGCAGAAGATAATTGCGTTGCGGAGCGGCTTTTCGCGCAGTTCGATATGGCATAAATATCTTGCGGTCTTCTTCATTCTCGCCGAAAAATCCTGCCTTCCGCTTTTCAAGAACGCCGATAATTTCCCAAGTCGTGCCGTTCATCCTAACAAATTTACCGATAATGCCTTCTTCTGGATTTGGAAAAAGCGCGTCGGCACAGTTGACGCCGATGACCAGAACATTGCGCCGCTGCAGGTCATCGGCTTCGGTTATAAATCTGCCTTCGCGCAAAGTCAGATTGGAAATTTTATCGTAGTTAGGCGAGACGCCGTCGGTCTGCGCCCAACGATAGTTTCTGCCTTCGTAATGCATATTATCGTCAAAACTTTCCGCGCCGAAATTTCCGATTCCGGGCGCAATGAGCGCAATGTCTTCAACTGCGCTCGACTGCGCCAGAATTGCTGCGGCGTCGGCTTCCGTCAGCGGTTTGCGATTCCTCTCCGAGCGGTCGTTCGGTCCGAATCCGGTCGTCAAATGAAAAGCGTAGATGTTATTCGTGCCGTAATCTTCGACGATTTGAACAATGCTGTTACGCATTCCGGTCAGAATTGAAGCGACGACAATTGCCGTCATAACGCCGACGACAATTCCCAAAATCGTTAGAAACGAGCGGAATTTATTGGCGCGAATACTATCGAGCGCCATTCGCAAAATTTCCGCGGGCATTGAAGTTGAAAATTTCATTTCTCGTTTCTCCTTTAATTTTTCGTCAGCGCGACAATCGGGTCGAGTTTTGCGGCTTTGAACGCCGGATAAAGTCCGGCAATAATTCCTATAATGCTGGAAACGGCAACGGCTAAAATGACATAGGTAATCGTAATGCTCATTGTAATTCCCGCAAAAAAAGTAATCAGTTGGGTAACGCCAAGGGCGACAAGAATTCCGATAATTCCGCCTGATATGCAAAGCAGTGCGGATTCGATTAAAAATTGAAGCAGAATTTGTTTGCGCGTCGCGCCGAGCGCTTTTCGCAAGCCGATTTCAAAGGTTCTCTCCGTGACGGAAACGAGCATTATATTCATTACGACGATGCCGCCGACAATCAATGTAATCAGTGTAATCGGTATGACAACCGCGGCAATGCTGTTTGTAAACTGGTCAATTTGGCTGCCGAGTTCTTTTGTATTGACTAAGCCGAAATTGTCCGTTTCGCTGCCCACTAAACCACGTTTGTTTCGCAAAGTCAGCCGCGCTTCTTCGATGGCTTTGTCGAATTCTTCCGGCGTCGCGCCTTTGCCGTGAATCTGCACGCCGTCCGCGCCGCGTCCGAAAAGCTGTATATGAAGAGTTACGGGAATATAAATCGCGCGGTTAAACGAACTGCCCGGAAGCTGACCGCGTTTATCTTCGACGCCGACAATTTTCAGCGGTAAGCCGTGAAGTTTAATTGTCTGCCCGACGGCGGATTTGTCACTGAAATATTTTTCGCGCACGTCGTCGGCGATAACGCAGACTTTCGCCGAACGCTCAACTTCGTCCGTAGTAAAAAAACGTCCTTCGACAATCGTTTTGTCTTCGATTGTTTCAAAATTTGCCGTAACGCCGTTGACTGTAACCGAAGGCATTTCCACGCCGTTTTCATTCAAATCCGTTCCGGCAAACATCTGCGCGCCGACTTCCGAACAGCTTTGGCAGTTAGCTTTCAGATATTCGTATTCATCCCATGTAAGTTTTTTATTTCGGCGGTTGGCGCGCTCGAATTCTTCGTCCGCCATTCTGCCGGAAAAAGCCATTCGCGCAATCATAAAATGATTCGAGCCGAGAACTTTCGACACCTGTGTTGAAACATAGGAATTCAAACCGCTGATTGAAGCTCCGACAACGACGACCGATGCGACGCCGATAATGACGCCGAGAAGAGTTAAAAACGCGCGCAGTTTATGCTCTAAAATTGACTGGACGGCAATCCGAAAAGCATCTGTGTAGAATGTATAAACTTGCCGCATAAATTTTTTATTTATTTGAACGGTCGAAAACGACGGTTAAATCGGCTTACGTTTATAGACGGGAAAATGTTCGTAAAAGTTATCAAACCTCGAATTGCCAAATGATTATTGCCTCGTGCTATACTTTTGCATTGTTTTATCCAGCCAAACCTTTTTAACGGGAGAATTATTTTGAGCGTTTTAGTCGATAAAAGCACCCGCCTGATTGTGCAAGGAATTACGGGAAAAGAAGGAACTTTTCACACCAAACAAATGATTGAATACGGCACTAATGTTGTCGGCGGAGTAACGCCCGCAAAAGGCGGCACGACTCACGAAAACCTGCCGGTTTTCAATACCGTTCACGATGCCGTCAAAGAAACGGGCGCAAACGCTTCGGTCATTTACGTTCCGCCCGCATTCGCCGCCGACGCAATTATGGAAGCCGCCGATGCGGGAATCGCGCTTGTTGTCTGCATCACCGAAGGCATTCCTATTGCCGATATGATAAAAGTCAAACGCTTTTTAGACGGCAAACAAACGCGCCTCATCGGTCCGAATTGTCCTGGAATTATCTCGCCCGGCAAATGCAAAATCGGTATTATGCCCGGACACATTCACAAGGAAGGCAGAATCGGCGTCGTCTCGCGTTCGGGAACTTTGACGTATGAAGCCGTCGGTCAATTAACCGCTTTAGGTCTTGGACAATCAACCGCTATTGGCATCGGCGGCGACCCGATTATCGGCACGAATCACACGGATGCTTTGAGACTTTTTCAAGCCGACGATGAAACGGACGCAATCGTAATGATTGGCGAAATCGGTGGAACTGCCGAAGAAGACGCCGCTGCGTTTGCAAAAGACAACGTAACAAAACCGATTGTCGCCTTCATCGCCGGACAAACCGCGCCGCCCGGACGCAGAATGGGACACGCGGGCGCAATTATTTCGGGCGGAAAAGGAACTGCCGCCGAGAAAATGAAAGCGTTGACCGAAGCGGGAATCCGCGTCGTTGAATCACCCGCCGATATTGGAAAAGCTGTGCAGGAATCGTTGAGCAAGTAACATTTATCAATTATCGAAAATATCCGTCAAGTGATAATTGTATGAAGTTTTCGCACAAATTTTCTGTTCAAAAAATTGATATTGACGAACAAGGTCACGTCAACAACGTCGCTTATGTAAAATGGATTCAAGATGTCGCCGTCGCACATTGGTTTTCGGTTACGACCAACGCGACACGCGAAAAATATATCTGGATGGTTACGCGGCACGAAATTGATTACAAAAAGCAGGCTTTTGAAAACGAAAAAATTACGGCGACGACCTGGGTCGGTGAGCCGACGCGCATCAGTTGGGAAAGATTTACCGAAATCACGCGCGGCGAAGATTTATTAGTAAAAGCCAGAAGCGTTTGGTGTTTGATTGACCGCGAAACATTGAAGCCGACGCGCATCACAACAGAGCTAAAAGAATTATTTCAATGAGGTAAATATGAAATTTCTGCAAATTTTAGTTTTGATTTTAGGCTTAGCGATTTCGGGTTTTGGACAGTCATTAAATAAATTTTTCACTCTAAACGGAACAGTATATGACGTAAATAAGGCTGTTGTTGTAGGAACTGAAATTTTAGTCAAGGACACAAAAAATAAAACTTATAAAACTAAGTCTGATGACAACGGTAAATATGAAATAATTTTACCTGCTGGAGTTTATACAGTTGAGTTTAGCCAGACTGGATTTAAGATTGTTCGTATAATTAATCTCGAAATAAATTCAGAAATAAAAAAGGCATTAGACGTAACGCTTGAAGTTGGACGCTGCGAGGACTGCAACGGCGCATTATACGGTCATCGTTCGGATGAATTTGCAACTTTGAGCGGAAGTGTATATGACGCAAATGGCGCGCTAATTGTTAGAGCAAAGGTAACAGCAATAAGTGCAAAAGGTGAAAAGTTTGAGACTGTGACGAATGACACAGGAACTTATGTTTTGAATTTACCTTTCAATCTATACAATTCAAAGGCTGATTTCAAAATAGCAAAATATGAAATAACTGTTACTAAAGAAGGCTTTGAGAAAAACTTCGTAAAAGATTTCAAGTTTGTTCCTTCATCTGAAGGCAAAATGAATTTCGACTTCGCTTTAGATGTTTTTGTAAATATAAATACAATAACTATTAATTCAAGCAAAAATAAATTTATAAAGAGGAAAAAAATTAATAAACAATGAGTAATTTAACATTTGGAATAATCAAACCGGACGCCGTGAAAAACGGGAAAGCCGGAGCAATTATACAGAAAATCGTCGAAGCCGGTTTTCGGATTCGCGGAATGAAACTGATTCATCAATCATTAAAACAAGCCGAAGGTTTTTACGCCGTCCACAAAGAGCGCCCGTTTTTCGGTGAGTTGACGGAATTTATGTCGAGCGGCGCGTGTGTTGTTCTCGCATTGGAAAAGGAAAACGCCGTCAAAGCGTGGCGCGATTTGATGGGTGCGACCAATCCGGCAGAAGCGGCGGAAGGAACTTTGCGAAAGGAATTTGCGACTTCGATTGGCGAAAATGCCGTTCACGGTTCGGATTCGGAAGAAAATGCGGCGATTGAAATCGGTTATTTCTTTAGCAAACTTGAATTAGTTTAAGCGTCAGAGTATAAATCTTTCAGATGTTAGTTGTCAGATGCCGGGTGTTGGCAAAAACTAACATCCGACATCTATCTTCTAACATCTTTTTTATAAGGACGGAAAATAAATGAAACGATGCCCGACTTGTCAGAAAACTTTCGCCGATACGATGCGTTTTTGCCAGATTGACGGAACTGCGCTCGTTGAAGATGCCGCACCGCCCGCCGACCCATTTAAAACCGTAGTTTCCGGCACGGAAGACATCTTGTCGGCAATGCCGCCGCCCGCCGACCCATTTAAAACGATGGTCGGTGGCGCGCCGCCCTTACAGAAAGGTGAGGACGACCTTTTGCAGCTTGACGAACCCGACGCGATGAAAACGATGATTAATCCCGGAACTTTCGGAAAGCAAGAAATAAATTTTGACCAAATCAAAGAGGATATAAAAAAAGATATTCCGCCACCCGCTTCTTCCGCACCGTTTAGTAATCCTTCCCCAAAAGATGAACAGAAAAGTTTCGGAGAAATTCCGCAGCCACCAAAATTTAGTGAGCCGAATTTGAATCCGCCGAGTTTTGGCGGTTCTGCGCCGCAAATGTCGAGTCCTTCTGCCAAACCTTTTGAAAATAAACCGCAGAAATTCGATTCAAATCCGTTGCCTGATAAGCAGTTCTCAAAATCGCCGTTTGACAATCCGTCGAACCCGGCTATTCCTTCGCCGTTTGATTTGTCAATGCCGCCCGGTTATAAACCGCCGTCAACGCCGCCTTTCGGCGAGCCGTCACAGCCGAAAAGACACGAACCGACTTTTAGCGAGCCGCTTGCGCCAAAACAAAATCCATTTGAGGAATTTCAAAATCCGCCAGTCGGTCAGCAAATACAGCAAAGCGAGTGGACGCCGCCGCCCGCGCCCGAAGCAAGTTGGCAAAATCAAAATATCGGAGCGAATACGCCTTTTCAGCCGCCGGCTGTCGCGCAAGGAGTAAATCAAACTTTGCCGATTATCTCGCTCGTGCTTGGAATTTTATCGGTATGCTGCTACGTCTCGCCCGTTACGGGTTTAGCCGCGTTGATAACCGGATATTTAGGAATAAGAAACGCCAGTCAAGACCCGAATCAATACGGCGGAAAGGGGTTGGCAATCGCTGGAATGATTGTCGGTGGTATTTTCCTTGTCATTGGAGTTTTATATTATATTTTGGTTGTCTTCTTGGGTGTCATAGCTAATCTGCCGAGATAAATTTCAACAAGCGACGCGCCGAGAATTTTTATTAGCGCGATTCGTTTGATTTATTGCCGGCAAATTTCTACACTTTAAATATGTCAATTATAAGCGACGTAATTCAATCGACCAAAGCCGTTATTCTGGGAATGAAAACAACCATTTCACAGCTTCCGAAACAAAGTTGGACGGTGCAGTATCCAGACGTTCCGATTACGGTTCAGCCGCGTTATCGCGGAATGCACCTGCTTCACGTTGACGAAAACGGCAAGGAAAAATGCGTGGCGTGTTATCTGTGCGCGGCGGCGTGTCCGTCCGATTGTATCTATATCGAAGCGCAGGACGACCCGCGCCCTTATGACGAGCGCATCGGGCGCGACGAACGCTATGCGAAAGTTTACAATATTGATTATGGACGTTGTATTTTCTGCGGTTTCTGCGTCGAAGCCTGCCCGAAAGACGCCATCACGCACGGCTACAATTTCGAGATTTCCGTGTATAATCGCGCCGATTTGCTGAAAACCAAAGACGATTTATTGATTACCAAACAAAAACAATCGAAAAATTACCGCGTCGCCTTATCTAGCGAAGATGTAGATTCGGAATACAAAGAAGTCTGAACAGCTGACAGTAGTCTGTAGTCAGTGGTCAGAAAAATCTGCTTTAACTGACTACCGGCAACTGACCACAGACTACTGTTATGAAATGCAAAACGTTCAAAATTCATCTCGACGGCGAGGCGCAAAATTTTGAAGAAGCAAAGCTCAATAAATTTCTCGAAAACCTAAACGTTCGACAAATTTTCTCTTCGCTTGTCGGCAGCGATTTTTGGTCTGTTTTGATTTTTTACGACGATGATTCTTCCGTCGTAAAGATGCCGCAGCAAAATCAGCAAAAATTTGAAAATGTAACGAGTATTACCGAACAAAATTTGGCGTCGCGCCCTGTTGCCGTAAAAACTTCCAAACCTGAAAAAATTCCTGTCGAACCGATTGCTCTAAACGCGGATGAAGATAAAATTTACGCCGTATTGCGCGATTGGCGAAACGAGCAGGCGGCGCGTGATGGTTTGCCGCCGTATATGATTGCTCATAACGATTCGTTGATGCTGATGACAAAAACCAATCCGCAGACTCTGGAAGAACTCGTCCAAATAAAAGGATTCGGTGAAAAACGGGCGCAAAAATACGGCGACGAAATTCTGCGGATTTTAAGCGAAGCAAAAACGGATTTATCCTAAGATTCATTTTATTTTTGTATAATCAAATTCTCGAATGGATACGGAAAATTTACCGCCGACCAGAAAAGGCAGACAATTTGAAATTCGCGCGCTCGGGCTTCGGGATTTTGCCGGACTTCGGCGCGACGACGAGCCGCTCAATCCATTTGATCTGGCGCATTACGCTAAACTTCTCGTCGCTTCGTTCGAGCAAATCGAGCCTTTTTTAACTGAAGAGACGAAATCGCATCTGCTCGGTGACGGTAGCAATAAATGGTCTGGCGGCGCGTGTTCGCAAGCTCTTCAAGACGGCAGAAAATTAATTATCTTAAATCCGACGCACAACAAAAATCGTCAAAACGCGACTTTGATGGAAGAAGTCTGCCACGTTTTTCTCGGACACAAGCCGAGCCGTCTGGCGATAGAAAATGTCAACAAATACGGGCGCCCGATTGCGCGCGATTACCGCGAGGACGACGAAGAAGCGGCATACTCAATCGGCGCTGCGGCGCTCGTGCCTTATTCTTCTCTACGCCGTTTTGTTCAGCAGGGAAAAACTTCTAGAGAAATTGCACGGCATTTCAACGTCAGCCGCGAGCTTGTCGAATACCGTATGAAAGTCTCAAGGCTTTGGGAAACTTATAAAGTAAAAGTTGTGAGCGGGTAAATAGCAGTGGTGAATGGTGAGTAAAAAACCAGTTCCTTAACTCACCGCTTACCATTCACCGTTCACCACTAAAAAAATGAACGAATCAATCAAAAAAATCTACCCTCCTACGTTGCCTGATGCGGACCTTTCGGTTATCGATAAACTGCGGATGCTGCTCGATATAACGAAAACAATCAGCAGTTCGCTCGATTTAGATGAAGTTTTGACGCTTGTAATGGACACGCTCGGCTCGCTGATTCATTACGACGCGGCGGGAATTTATTTAATTGAATCTTCGACGGCAAAAGGCGAGTCGCAATATGTTTTTACCTCAAAGGCGGTTCGCGGCTACCAGATAAGTTTTGAACTCGTTGAGCCGCGCTTGAAACTCGGCGAAGGCTTTATCGGATACGCCGCGCAAACCGGAAAACCGCTCATCTCGCCCAATGTCAGCCAAGACCCTAGATATTTTCCCGCGCGCCAGCAAACACGCTCGGAAATTGTCGCGCCGATTATCTCGAATAATGAAGTTATCGGCGTTTTCGATCTCGAAAGCGACCGCCTGAATGCGTATGACGAAGATGATTTATCGGTTCTCCAACTGCTCGCCTCGCAAGTTGCGATTATTATCGACAAAGTTGAACTACACGAACAACTCGTCGAGAAAAAGCGTCTGCAAGCACAGCTAGAGATTGCGCGCCAAGTTCAGCTTGCCTTGCTTCCCGAAAAAGACCCGCTTTTGAGAAACTTCGACATCAGCGCATATAATTTTTCGACCGAAGAAGTTTCGGGCGATTATTACGATTGGGTGGAAATTTTCGACGACCAAATTGGCGTCGTCGTAGCGGACGCAGTAGGAAAGGGAATTCCCGCCGCGCTACTGATGGCTTTTTTGCGCGCTTCTTTAAGAACCGGCGTTCAAATCGGCTACGCGCCGCATATTGCTTTATCGAAGGTCAACAATTTACTCTGGGATTCGGTTGAAGATAATCAATTCGTTACGGCGATTTACGGAATTCTAGATGCAACCAACAAAACATTCGTCTATTCAAACGCAGGACACAATCCGCCGCTTCTGATAAATCCGAGCGGCGATTATAAAATTATCGAATACGGCGATTTGCCTTTGGGTATGTTCCGCGAGATGCGTTATCACCAGCATTTCGTACGCTTTGACGCCGGACAAATTTTAGTTCTTTATACTGACGGCATTACCGAAGCGGCAAATTCCGCCGAAGAAGAATACGGAACTGAACGGCTGGCAAAAAGAGTTTTAGAGGGAATAGAATTGCCCGCAATAAAATTGGTTGATTTTATCAGAAAAGACGTTGCCGATTTTACGGGAAGAAAATTTCTCGACGACGACGGAACGCTTTTTATTATCAAAGCCATTTAAAGTGAAACGCGGAAGGCGATTTTATTCGACCTTCCGCATTTCTCCTTCCGCGTTCCTTCAGTTGTATTGGGGACTTATAAAATTTTTAGTGCGCCGTCAGAGAACAATGAACCGCGTCGCCGCCCGGCACAATCGAAGCGCGATAATCTCCGTAATTTACCTTTTCGTTTTTCGATGAAAAAGAATAAACATCAAATCCGTAAGCGTCGAGAAAATCTGCTAAATCAATTGAATTGTCAACGTAAAGAACTTCGGGAAAACCTAATTCATTGCGAATTGAAAGTAATCTTTCGATAACTTCGAGAGGAGCAAAGCAGGTTACGGGGTCGTTGTAAGTAGCCATATTGTCGCCTTTCCGTCAGAGTTTGCCCGCTTCTGTACGGGCAGTTTCTTTGATTACGATTTTTCGGCAAAGGTTGTTCCCGAATTTGCGGACAATTACTTGCAAGCTGAAAGCATGAATAATTTGTGCAGGGATATTTATTTAAATAAATGAAATGTTAAGGCAACTTTCTCTTGCAAATCGCCTGAGTTTTGGGGCAGAAATGTTTGCAAAATTATTTGAATTGACGAAATAGCATTAAAAATCATATGAAAAGCTATACACGGAAGCAGGCTTGAGGTTTTAGCTCGTATTAAAGTTAAAGTTAGACTCAACAGAAAAATCAAAATAATAGGCGCAACACTCGGATAATATTGAAAGACGTGAACTCCGGCAAAAAGAATCGTAGTTATAAATATGCCGAATCTGATGCCAAACCTTCTTTGAAAAGCCGAATATAAAACTCCACGATAAATTACTTCCTCGACAATCGGCGCGCTGAAAATTGCTAAAAAAACTACAAGATATACGACCGTTTTAGAGCTTTCCAACATTTTTGTAAAATCATTGGGTTGCTCGCCGAAAATATAAGTCAGTAAATAAGCCAAACTGAAAAAGACGGTGAGAAGCAACGGAGCGTGCCAAAACTTAAAACCGTTCCATTTCCAGCCAACCATTTCAAAAAATGAATATTTATTGCCTTTTGTTATAACGAGCCAAGCCAAAACTAATGTCAAAGCGTGAGCCGGAATAACCAAAACAATTTGAATTAATATGGCAAGTGTGTCTGTTAGCAGAAATTCTTTGAGCAAATCAGCGTTTCTAATATCAACGCCTTGTTTTTGCGCGTAAATAAAAACGAAAATCGACGGCACAACCAAAAACAAAATGCTTGCTAGCCAAACCAAAAATGCAGTAATCCAATTCCAAGGTGGATTGTTCGGTGTCGGAATTTCGTTTGGCAAAACGTTTTTCGGTTGAGCGGTCGGTAAATTTTCAGGTATTGTTTGACTAGATATTTCCACAAAATGAGTTTAGCGAAAAAAGGGTTAAGTTCAAAGTTCGAGAACTTCAACCTTGAACTTTAAGCCGAATAGATATAACCTAAAATTCCGTGGGGCAACACGGCAAAAATCCCAGACAAAAAGTTATTGCAATCATTCCGGCACGTCTTTCGTCAACTCGTCTGCCGAATAAACTTCTATTGCCTTTAGCCGGAAAACCTTTGATTTTATGGACAGTTGAACAGGCAAAAAAGGCAAAAAATATTTCGCGCGTTATTGTTGCAACCGACAGCGAAGAAATTCTGCGTGTCGTTCAAGGAAACTGTTTTGAAGCCGTTTTGACTGCTGAAAATCACCAATCGGGAAGCGACCGCGTTGCCGAAGTTGCCGGAACGTTGGAAGAAAATTCAATTATTGTTAATGTGCAAGGCGATGAGCCTTTGATACAGCCTTCAACAATCGAAAAAGCGGTCGAAGCAGTTTTGCAGAACGACGCTGTTGATATAGCGACAACGTGCGAAAAGATTGAAAACTTAAATGATGTTTTATCGCCTGACGTTGTTAAAGTCGTAACTGATAAAGACGGTTTCGCACTTTATTTTTCGCGCTTGCCGATTCCGTTTCCGCGCGAAGCCGTCAAAAAATACGGGACGCTGGAAAACGCTTTACGCCAAGAAAAAGATTTGATTGCCGTTCACCGAAAACACACCGGACTTTACGTTTATCGGCGCGAATTTTTGTTGAAATATACAAAATTAAAACAAACAAATCTCGAAAAACTCGAAATGCTCGAACAGCTTCGCGCGCTTGAAAACGGAGCGCGAATAAAAGTCGTTGAGGTTTCCGAAACCTCAATTGGCGTTGATACAAAAGAGGATTTCCAGCGTGTTAAAGCATTAATTGAAAAGAGTGAAAAGAGACTGAACGATTTTTCCTTTCGTCGCGCTAATCTGAATGATTTACCAGCAGTTGCAAAGGTTTATGTCCAAACTTCTCAGAAATCTTATCAAGGAATAGTTCCGCAGCCTTTTTTAAACAATCTACCAAAGGAGAAAGACGATTTTTGGAAGGAATTTTTTAAGAACGGTTATCAAATTTTTATTGCTGAAAATGCGAAAGGCGAAATTGTCGGTTTTGTTGATTTTGAAGAAATGCCGAAAGGAATTCCCTTTGATTTCAAAGTTAATTCACTTTATGTTTTGCCCGAATATCAACGAAAAGGTATTGGCAGTGAATTGTTTGCTTTAGTCGTAAAAGAATTAAATGTTCAAGGCAATAATTCGATGGTTTTAGAAGCATTGGAAGTCAGTCCATTTAACAGCTTCTACGAAAATAGAGGCGGGGAAATAGTCGGCTTTAGCCATCAGCAATTGGCTGGAGAGAATTTCAAAACTCTAGTTTACGGCTGGAAAGATTTAAGTAAATTATGAGCGATTGGATAGGGTTGTTATTTTTCGTTTTGCTGATTGCGGGCATTTTTGTCGGCTTAAAAATTCTGGCAAAACCGAAAACGCGCACCGAAGAGGAATTTGAACGCAACGCGGCGGAAAGCACGTCGATGTTAGGCGCGAGTATGAACGCTTTGCAGGAAATACTCGACCCGGCGGCGGCGAAAGCAAAGGAAGTTCAGACACAGTTAAAGGAAGGTCGCTACAACAAAAAGAAACGCGAAGGCAAGGCAAACGGCGAAGAATCTGGCGAAGAAAATTATGATTGAAAATAAAACAAAATACATATTCGTAACCGGCGGCGTGGTTTCGAGTCTCGGAAAAGGTTTGGCGGCGAGTTCTATCGGTTGTTTGCTCGAATCGCGCGGCGCGCGCGTGCAGATGATGAAACTCGACCCGTATATCAATGTTGACCCGGGGACGATGTCGCCGTTTCAGCACGGCGAATGTTATGTGACGGACGACGGTGCGGAAACCGACCTTGATTTGGGACATTACGAGCGATTTACGCACGCCGAACTCACGAAAGCTAATAACTGGACGAGCGGGCGCATTTATCTTTCGGTTATCGAAAAGGAGCGGCGCGGCGATTATCTCGGTAAAACGATTCAGGTTATTCCGCATATTACCGACGAGATAAAACAAGCCGTTCGCGTGGTGGCGGAGAAAGATAAGCCGGACGTTTTGATAGTCGAAATCGGCGGAACGGTTGGCGACATCGAATCTTTGCCGTTTCTGGAAGCGATTCGACAAATGGGCAACGAAGAAGGTCGCGGCAACGCGATTTTTATACACGTAACGCTTGTGCCGTATATTGCCGCTGCCGGAGAATTGAAAACCAAACCGACGCAGCATTCGGTCAGAGAGTTGCGCGAAATCGGAATTTCCGCGGATATTCTTCTGTGCCGTTCGGAAAAATCTTTGCCAAATGATTTGCGCCGCAAGATTGCGCTTTTCTGCAACGTGCAGGAAAACGCGGTCATTTCCGCGCAGGACGTGAAAACGATTTATGAAGTGCCGCTCGCTTTTCACGAACAGGAATTGGATTCGTTGATTGTTGATTCACTGAATTTAACCGAGCAGTTTCCAAACGCCGATTTGAAAAACTGGCGCGAGCTTGTTTCGACGATTAAAGAACCTTCAGAAGGCGCGGTTTCGATTGCAATTGTGGGCAAATATGTCGAGCTGGAAGATTCTTACAAATCATTGCGCGAGGCTTTAACTCACGCGGGCGTGGCGAATAATTTGCGCGTAAATGTCAATTGGATTGAATCGGAAAGCCTGATTGACGATGAAAATTACGAAAGCCGTTTGCGCGATTTCGACGCCATTTTAGTTCCGGGCGGTTTCGGAAAACGCGGAATTTCAGGGATGCTGCGCGCGATAAAATACGCGAGAAAATCAGGAACGCCGTATTTCGGAATTTGTCTGGGAATGCAGACGGCTTGCATCGAATTTGCCAGAAACGTTTGCGGACTGAAAGACGCCGATTCGACCGAGTTTAATAATGAAACGCCTTTTCCCGTAATTTTCAAACTGCGCGACCTTGTAAACGTCGAAGAATACGGCGGCACGATGCGTTTGGGCGCGTGGCAATGTCAATTAAAAGAGGGAAGTTTGGCGCGGGAAATCTACAATAATTTGCCGGAAATTTTTGAAAGACACCGCCATCGCTATGAATTTAATCCCGAATTTCGCACGGTTTTGGAGAAAGAAAATTTAGTTTTCAGCGGCGTGTCTCCCGACGGAAAGTTTGTCGAGATGATTGAACTCTCAAAAGACGTGCATCCGTTTTTTGTCGGCTGCCAATTTCATCCCGAATACAAATCAAAACCGTTAAGCGCGCATCCGCTTTTCGTTTCGTTCGTCCGCGCCGCTTTGCAAAATCGTCTTAACAGCGAAAATTTAAAGGACGACGTTTCGAGCGACAAATACATTGAAATGCCCGAACGTGCCGCTCTTATGGGCGAAGAATAATGGTAACGCGCAGAAAAGCCGAACTGCCGGATTTGCGCCAATTGCAGAAAATCGGTATCGAATCTTATTTGCCGCATTACGCGCAGATGTGGAAAGCGGGCGGCATCGAATGGTATTTAAATAAATGTTTCGGCGATGAATTTCTCAAGAAGGAACTCAAAGATGCAAACGTCGAATATTATATTATTTCTTCCAAAGAAAAGGACATTGGCATTCTAAAACTTGTTCTCCAAGAACCTTTGCCGGATTCTGATGTAGTAAACGCGCTTTATCTCGAAAAAATTTACTTTGTAAAAGAATGGACAGGTAAAGGCGTCGGACGCGAATTGATAGATTTCTCCGTCGAACGCGCAAAAAAATTAAACCGTGAATGCGTTTGGCTGGTAGCGATGGACACGGCGGACAAGCCCGTTAAGGCTTATGAAAGAGCAGGCTTTGCAATTCACGCTCATAAAAGGCTTGACTTTGAATTGTTGAAAGAAGAATTCAGAGGCACGTTTGTAATGACAAACTGCCTTATAAAATAATGGAAATTAAATCTTTTAGCGTTGGAAATGTAACTTTCGGCGACGGACGCTTGAGTTTTATTTTAGGTCCGTGCGTTGTCGAATCTGCACAGCACGCGCTTTTTATGGCGCAGGAAATAAACGATATTTGCAGGCACGTCGGTGTCGAGTTCGTTTATAAATCTTCATTTGATAAAGCAAACCGCAGTTCGATTGAAAGTTTTCGCGGCGGCGGAATGGAAAAGGGTTTAGAGGTTTTAGCGCAGGTTAAAGCGGAAATCAATGTGCCGGTTATTACAGACGTTCACGAAACGTGGCAAGTCGAAAAGGTTGCAGAAGTGACAGACGTGATTCAAATCCCTGCGTTTCTTTGTCGCCAAACTGATTTACTGGTTGAAAGCGCGAGAACCGGAAAAGCTGTGAATGTAAAAAAAGGACAGTTTTTATCGCCTTGGGACGTCAAGAATATTGTGGATAAAATGCGTGCGGCAGGTTGTGAGAAATTATTATTAACCGAACGCGGCGCGAGTTTCGGTTACAATAATCTGGTTGTAGATTTGAGAAGTTTTCCGGTAATGAGAAGTTTTGGCGCGCCGGTCGTGTTTGATGTTACGCATTCGCTCCAGCTTCCGGGCGGTTTAGGCAAGGCAACGGGCGGACAAGCCGAATACATCGAACCGTTTGCTCGCGCGGGCGTCGCTTGCGGCGTTGAGGCGGTTTTTATGGAAGTTCACGACGACCCGAAAAACGCGCCGTCCGACGGTCCCAATCAATTGCCTTTGAATAGATTGGAAAAACTGCTTTTCAAATTAAAACAAATTCACGAATTAATAAAAGAAAATTAAATGAGAAAATTTTCAATCATTGCTTTTACTTTTTTAATTTTTACTTTTATTTCATCTGCTTTTGCTCAAAATGAGAATTGTAGTTGTAATTCTGCTTCTGAAAATGATAAGCCGTTGGGTGGAAATCATGTAACAGTTCAAAATGAAGGAAAGGTCAAACAAATTCGAGGTATCACGACATTTTTTATTGACGACAAAATTTTTAAAGATGTTGTCGTCGAAGTTTTTGAAATAACAAAAGAAGAAGAAAAAAACATCAGTGACAATGCTTGGAGAATTGTCGAAAACAAACAACGCAAAATTGGTTGTATAACAGGAGATGACGGAAAATTTTGTTTCAAAAATTTGCAAAGGGGTACTTACGTTTTACGAATAGGCACTAGAACCCGTGATGTTGAGTATTTTAATTCTGTTTATGTTGTGGTTAAGTTAAATCCGAGAAGCGGAAAAAATAAAGAAATTAAAGTTGGATTAACTGTAGCCGATTAATTATGAAAGTTTTTCAATCATCAATTATTTTTGCCTTTTTACTTTTTACCCTTAGTTTTTCTGCTTTTGCCCAAGACGAAACGCGCGCGTCGAAAACTTGGGAAGTGCAGAAATATGATATAACGGCGACGCTGCCGCAAACTGAAACCGACAGAAACTTAACTGCTAAAGCCGTTTTGAATTTGAAAAATGTTTCGAGCAGACCGGCTTCGACTTTAACTTTACGAATCAGCCCAAGTGCTGAAATTTCTGCCGTTAAGGTAAACGATACGACAGCAGATTTTACAAAAGCCGAAGAAAAAATCGGAAGTCTCGGAACTCTACAGCGAATTGTCGTGCGCGTTCCGGC
>JALYZF010000213.1 GCA_030948995.1 Acidobacteriota bacterium | reverse complement strand
ATTAAACAAAGTGACGAATCAATCGTTTACCAGCTTAAATCGGGAAACACGGAATGCCGCAAATGGCGAACGGGTAAAGGTGTGCTTGATTTCCGCTTGACACCGAAACCGTCTTTATAGATGAGACTGATTATTAAAATTATTAAAAGCCAGTAATAAACAACCTAATTTTGCGGTTTTGCGTTATAAGTCGTGTCATATCTAAAATCCAAAAGTCCACATCTTTTTTGACTTATGACATACTTGTAAAACATTCTGTCTAATCTTGAAAAACAATTATTCTTCAGCATCACCAGATTAGGACACTAGCTTAAATTCAGGTCGAATATGTAACCTAAAATGTAGCCCAAAACGTGCCAAAATACTCCGCATAAATAAAGCAGCTAGAATATCCGAAACTACAATTTCATATCACCTTTTTTCACTGTTTCAAAAAATCGCAAAGTGAAATCAAATCTCCAAATAAACACTCATCGGAGATTTGATTGCCCGCTCAGGCACTCGAAAAATTAAGCGATTCAAGATAGCCTCGTTAGAAATGATTTTAAGATGTAAGAGTTGCTTTTAAATTATCAGTAGGCTTGTTGTTTTGCTCTAAAACGGCGAACTTTCGCCACGTTTCCGCAGTCGTTCATAACGCACCACTGTCGGCTGCGATTGCGGCTCGTGTCCAGAAACAGCCAGTTGCAGACGTCATTTACGCACCGGCGAATTCTGGTTAAATCGCCATTTATAAACAAGTCGGTTGCCGATTCGGAAATTTGCCACAGCATCGCGTCGAGCGCTTCGGCACGATTAATCCATTCAAAGGCAAAGCCATTTTTTACAGTTGACAATCTTTGATGGCGGCGGGCGATACTCAATTCACGGTTCAGTTTTTCCAAGTCGACTGCTTCCGGCTGCCAGCCTTCCACCACCGATTTAAAGAGGCGATAAACGCCTTCGCGCAAATTCAAAGCTCTTTTAAAAACCGCGTCCGCCGATCGCGGTTTATCGTTGCCAAGCTGCAAAAGTTTTTTCGCTTCTCCTTTATTAATCAGTCCGGCTTTCAGACTCCAGCCGACCAAATCAGCGTAATTTTCCATCTTGTCCGAAGGGAAAGCGTCATAATAATCGCGCCCGTTCTTTTTGTTTGAGCTGCTAATTCTGCCGTTGACGGTGTTTACAAAATCAAGACTGATATTGCCACCGATGAGTTTAAATTTCTTCGTATTTATATCTAAAGGCATAATTTTTCTCACGCCGTAACGATTATAAACCTTTTCTTTGTAACTCTCAAACTTAGTTTGACAGGTTACACTACAGCATTTTAATATGTAACTTCCAAAATTGATTTAGAGAGTTACCCATTATATTTAAGATGACATGAATCAAACAACAATGATGGAAGTTTTACAAGTGAGCCAGCCTTTGCCGGAGTTGGCGGGGCAACTGCAACTTTTCGGGCAGTTGGTCGGTAGTCGGGACGTACGAGTCGTGAATTACAAGCCGGACGGCAGCCGTCAAATCGTTGAAGCAGAATGGCATTTCGGATGGATTCTCGAAGGTCGCGCCATTCAAGAGTTTGGATTGCGCCAAAACGGAGTTTGCGGGTCGCGGGAGAAAACGCGCCTGGCGATTACGGAGCGACGCTGCGGTTTAGCAACGCGAATTGGGGATTTTGAAGACAATCCTTTAATAAAACCAATTGTTTCGTAATCTTAAGACTGCATTTCTTGCTCATTATATAAACCCAAATTGATTCCATACCGCTTGATTTTACTATTGAGGGTCGTTGGTTTGATTCCGAGTAATTCGGATGCTTTTGTCTGATTTCCGTTACTGTGAACAAGAGCGTTTCTAATCAAGCCAATCTCGAAATTTTGCACCGCATCTTCAAAAGAAATTCGCTGGCTCAAATTTTCAAAGTTAAAGCTCGCCTGTGCTACTTTCAATACTTCAATCTCTCGCATCACTAGCAGACTCAAAGATTCCAAGGCTTCTAGGCTGTTTTGCTTCAAAAGCGTAAGCGAGGCGTTTTCAGCTTCTCCCAATTTATTAGTACCCAAAAATAATGGATTGTTGTTCGTAGTCATTCTTTACTTCTCAAGCGCGCTTTTAACGTAGAGATATAGAGAAAAGGATTCTTTGCAACGCGCTTATTACAATTAATGTTAACGGGTAAATCACAATCTTCAAGTGCCATTTATTATTAAAAATTCAATACCAATTGTGGTTAGGTTTTATGACTTTTATTTAATTTTTGAAACATCCAAAACGTATTTTCCAAGCAGATCTTTCTTTAACTCTTCAGCAATCGCGGGATTGCTGTTTTCGAGTTTGAGCAGATATTCGCGCGATTTCTCGCGGTTTCCGGTTTCCGAAAAATTAAGCGCTAGATTATAAGCGACATCTTCCCAATCCGGAGCCAGACGTTCGGATGCGAGGAAATATTTGAGAGCTTTTTTCTTATTTCCTTCACGGCTAAAAACCACGCCTAGATTGTTGAGAGGGTCGGCGTTTGCAGGGTCGAGTCTGGCGGCAGCCTCGAAATCGGTTTTAGCTTCGCCGTATTTCTTCAAGCTAAAAAGTATTGTGCCGCGAATATTATAGGCAGCGGAGAAATCGCCCGCCGGAAGTTTTATCGCCTGATTGACGATTGCTAAAGCCTCCGCATCTTTGCCCGCTTGATGCAATGCGTTAGCGTAATTACACAAAGTAACCGGATCGTTCGGGGCAATTTCGAGCGAACGGCGAAAAGCGGAAAAGCTGTCGGCGGTTTTGCCAACCTTATTTAGAGCCAGACCCAGACTGGCGTAAGCATTCGCATTTGTCGGCACGGTTTCGATTATTTTTGCGAATACTGCGACGGCTTCACTGTCACGTTTAAGATTGAGCAACGCCGTTCCTAAATTAAACAGTATTTGTTCATTGCGTGGGGCGAGACAGTCGGCTTGTTTGAATAATTCCAAAGCGTTTTGGTAATCCTTTTTTAGAGTCAATCGAATGCCCTGATTATTAAGCTCAACAGCACGAGGTAATATGGCAGAATTCTCAATAAACAGTGTTTCCAGTTTATTGTTGTTCCCTTTATTAATAGTCTCGCTTTTATCACTGCTGCCCGTTTGTTTTGAAAACTTTTCAGAGCCGGTTTGTCCAAAGACGAATGAAGCCGTTATAAAAATTGCCGTTAAAGAAATAAATATTTGTTTCATAATTCTCCCGAAACAAAAAACCTCGCTTAACTACCGCTCTAAGGCGTAAAAGTTAGGTTTTTGTTCAAGAGCAAGTATCGAAAAATTTCGATTACAGTAACAGAGCCATTAAAAAATTATTTTTTAATACCACTCTGAAACTGAAGTTCGGCAGTAAGCAAAAAGGGAAACCAGGCAGAAATTTATTAAATTTCTGCCTGACGGATATTAGATTGCAATTTTGGTCTTAAGCGGAGATTAAGAAAAATCGTTAATAATAAATTCGGGAACACACGGTGGCACATGGCAATCCGTTGTGGCTGGGAGCAATTGGATTTCTTCGCGTCGAGCCATTTTGGTTTTGCACCATTTTGGTCAGGACTTCAGTAAGTTTAGCGACACCGCTTCGTATTTGTTTTTCATCAAACGCCGCATAGCCGAAGACCAAACCACTGCGCGGATATTTATTGATGCTGTGATCGGAAATGGGCGACACTCTGACATCTAATTCAGCAGCTTTCTGCGCCGCTTCCTGATCATCGAAATTGTTGGGCAGCCAGCCGACAAGATGCATGCCGGCGTCGTCGGCTTTCATCTCCAGCAGTCCTTTTAAGTTTCTCTGTACTTCCTCAATCAAAATCTTCTGTCTTACTTCGTAAAGCGTTCGCATTCTTCGGACGTGCCGGGCAAAATGACCTTCGGCGATAAATTCGGCTAAGACTGCCTGCTCAATCAAGGGCGAATGCGCTCCATTTAACGTTCGTGCGGCGGCGAAAACATCTACCAAATCCGGCGGCACGACAAGGCAGCCGAGTTTCAGAGACGGGAAAATCGTTTTACTGAAAGTTCCGACATACAAGACACGCCCGTTTTGGTCGAGTCCCTGCAAAGATGCAATCGGATGACCAGAATAGCGGTATTCGCTGTCGTAGTCGTCCTCGATTATCCACGCGCCCGTTTCCCTCGCTGTTTCGATCAGCGACAGGCGCCGCGTCACGCTCATCGTCACGCCAAGCGGATATTGATGCGACGGCGTCACGTAAATCAGTTTCGGGTTTTTGCTCGATTCCTGCACCGCCTTAAAATTCAGTCCGTCTTTATCGACCGGAACGGGAATCAGTTTTGTTCTCGAAAGTGCGAATAAACTGCGAGCGCTCGTGTAACCTGGGTCTTCGATCCAAACCTCATCGTTCGGCTCTAGGAAAGCCGCGGCGGTTAAAGCAAGCGCTTGCTGTGCTCCGGCGGTGATAATTACCTGTTCGGGTTCGCAGGTTACTCCGCGAGCTGATTTTAAGTGAGCGGCGATCGCCTGACGCAAAGGATAAAAACCAGCTAAATCGCCGTTAACTAGCGTTGGAACCGGCGCGTGCCGATTCAAGCGCGCAGCTATGCGCGCCCATGTATCAAACGGAAAGGAATCAATTGCCGTCAAACCATTTTGAAAAGGCACGAATCTGTTTGCTGAATGCTCGCGCAAAACGTCGTCCAAATCTCGCGCCATTTGAATTCCTTGTCGGGAAAGATTTAACTCGCGCGAAAAAGCGGCTGTTTTCACGGCGTGTATCTTTGGCGTTTGCAGCAGTTCTTCCGGCAATTCGCCGGCGACAAAAGTTCCCGCGCCGATTTTGCCTTCCAAATAACCTTCGGCAAAAAGCTGGTCATAGGCGTTGACAACCGTCATGCGCGATACACCAAGCTGCGCGGCAAGAAAACGCGATGACGGAATGCGTGATTTTGCCGGAATCTCCCCGCTTAAAATCGCCTGCCGCATTTTTTCATAGATTTGGCGGTGCATCGGAACATGCGAAACGGTTCTATCGGACAAGGAAACAAATGGGAAGGTGCTGATTTGCTTTTTCATTTTTTTATTTATATCAAGCTGAATTGGTATGGAAAAATCTGTTTGGATAAAAGTTATGAATAATGCCAATTCGAGATTAATTAAATTCCGACTTTAGAATAGTACACAAGTTTGTAACCGTCAATAACATACTAGAAGGTTACAAATATATTTAATAGGAAACAAAATCTAGGTGCCGGATAACAAAAAATATAGATTTATTCCATAAAAGACCGCTGATAGCAAAACGCTCAGTTTTCCCATCAATAAAACTGCTCACTGAAATAAATAAAAGACATACTTCGCGTGTAAACTCTTCGCTCCATACATAATTAAAACTCGGGTTTTCAAACTTTAAAAAACAATTTGAAATAATTACTTTATTTCAACAAGTGGTCTATAAAAAATTCCCAGAAATGGCACTTGAAGGAGTGCCATTTGCGATTAACATAGATTTCATTCTCTCAAAGGGGATTATTTGATTAATGGGTAAAGAATTAACCGTAACCGGCAACACCAAAATGCATCGCCTGCCGAAACGCGGCTCATATGACATCGAAACAATCCATAAAATCTTGGACGAAGGTTTCGTCGCGCACGTCGGGTTTACGGGTGCGGACGGGCAAGTTTTCGTCATTCCGACTGCTTATGCGCGGCGCTGCGACGAACTGTTAATTCACGGCTCATCGGCGAGCCGAATGATGCGCGCGCTTACTGAAGAAATCGAAATTTGCGTGACGGTAACTTTGATTGACGGGCTGGTCTTGGCGCGTTCAGCTTTTCATCATTCGATGAATTACCGCTCGGTAGTCGCGTTCGGCGCGGCAAAGATTATCCGGGATGAAAATGAAAAAATGGAAGCTCTTCGTCTTTTTACCGAACATATTGTTCCGGGGCGCTGGCGGGAAGTACGCTCGCCGACAGCAAATGAATTAAAAGCGACGACGGTTCTGGCGCTGCCTCTCTCGGAGGCGTCGGCGAAAATTCGCACCGGCAATCCCGTTGACGACAAGGACGATTATGCGCTAAACGTTTGGGCAGGCGTGCTTCCATTCACAATAAAAGCAGGTGAGCCGGTGCCGGATCCGCAGATGAGCCAAGAAATTAGCCAACCTGATTACATAACAAATTACCATCGCCGACCTCAGAGAGAAAACGAATAAACGAAGCAGCGGCTGCCGCTCAATATAAAATAGGATTTATCAAAGATAGCTGAAGGGAAAATCTCGCTTGCCCTGTTTGATTTTGCCATACCAGCGGCAGAGCGGGTAGAGAAGAATCAATCCGGCGAGCCACGCCGCGTAAACCACCCACAACGGAAATCCCGCATCGGGCGGCGCGTCGGAAGAAGAAGCGGGAAAATTCAGGAAATAAAAACCGACGCTTCTGCCCGCAAGAAGACCGAGCAAAACGCCGAAAACATGAGCGACAAACATTTGCAGAATGAAATAGAAAAGCGGAACGCGCCCGAACGTGATAAATAGGCGGCTCAAAAAGTTGTTTTCGCTTTGTTCGTTTATTTTGTCAGCCCGCGCCAGAATCATCAGCGCCGGACCCAGCGTCATCAGCAGAAACAGTAAAGACGCCGGGTATTTCGTCGTGTTGAGAAATGAAAGAATAGTAAACACAGGGCTTGGCTGCGCCGTCCAAATCTGCGGGTCGCCGTAAAAATTCGTCGCGCGAATTACGACGAAAAGAGCGGTTAAAGCAAGTCCCAATTTAAATAAAAATTTTCGGCGGCGTTCCGTTTCCCACGTATAAACAACGCCAAGCGCGTAGCCAGCCGCCATGACCCCAACCCACGGAAGAAGCGGGTAAGCGACAAACAGTTTTACATTTTCTGACAACGGCACGAATCCCGGCTGATGCAAAAACAGCCACAAACTTTGAAGAAAATTCGGCGCGGGCGTTCCAGCCATTGACGTAGCCGGCGGAACCGCGAATCCGTCGAGCAAATTGTGCAGCGCAATCGTCCCGATTCCGAACGCGGCAATAACGCGAACCGGCAAGTAGATAAGCGCGGCAAGGACAATCATCGAAACGCCGAAAATCCAAATCACTTCCGCCAGACCGAAAAAGCTGTAATCGAAATTGAAAAACAGACTAAACCTGACAACTGTAAATTCCAGCACGATCAGCCATAGTCCGCGCGTGAGCAGAAATTTAGACAATTGCGCCGGGCTTTTGCCGCGTATTTTTTGCAGATAAACACTTGTTCCGGCGAGAAAAACAAATGTCGGCGCGCAGATATGAGTTATCCAGCGCGTAAAGAACAGCGCGACGTTCGTTTTAGTCAAATCCGTCGGAGTCGAATGAAAAGCCTCGGCGTGGACGTATTCGCGCGTGTGGTCTATCAGCATAATGACCATTACCAGCCCGCGCAGAAAATCAATCGAATCAATTCGCGGATAAATTTTTTCAATAGTTTCAGACATCATTTTAAGTAATAAAGATTAAATGCTAAATCCGAATCAAGTATGTTGTTGTCCTAACTCTAGTCTCAAGCGGGAAAAATTATATTCATTCGCCCTGTTAGCTTTAAATTGACCCGGGTTAAGACTACCGGATAAGGATAGCTTGAAAATTTAACATCGCAATAGCCAATTTTCAATAATAAGATTAGTCCGATTTTCGGGTTTCGTTGACGGATTAACAGAAGCAACTCGTTTTAGAACAAGGACTCCAAAAACTGTTTTATATCACTCATCGAAACATATCGTCTCGAGTAAACATCATTTCGCTGTTAAGAATTGGTCTGGAAAATTAGTCGAAAACTGGCACTTGTTCGGGTTTAAATCTCCTTTAGAATATAGATTTCGGCACTCCGACAATTTCTTATCCGAATGCCGAACGGATGGTAGGAAAATGATTGGATTACAAAGGCTTGGCGCGGCGATTGTTCGGACTTTGCTGTTCTTTTCGGCATTCTGCGCGCGGGCAATCGCTCAGAAAACAGGTTGCGCCGTTCGTTATCGGCGAGACCTTTACGATTGTTAGTTTCGCATTGCACAAAGATAAATAGCGTAGTAATAAGAGAAACGAATTTAATAATTTTCTAGGGGGAGACAATAATGAAAATCCTCGGATTTTTTGCAGCTTTTTTTATGCTTATGGTTGTGTCTGTTTATCAAGCGGCGGCGCAGGAGACGAAAATCAAATGGTTCGGACACGCGGCTTTTTCCATCACCACGCCGAAGGGAAAAGTTTTGTTGATTGACCCGTGGCTCACGAATCCTTTAAATCCCGAAGGCAAAGACGGCAAAGACGCGCTCACTTCTGTTCCGAAAGTTGATTACATTCTCATCACTCACGGACACCGCGACCATGTGGGCGACGCGGTTGAAATCGCTAAAAAGACCGGCGCGGTTTTGATTTGCAATCCTGAACTTGCCGGAAATTTAGTCAAGCTCGCCGACTTTCCGGCAAAGCAAGCCTCGACCGACGCGATTATGGGAATCGGCGGCGAGATTCAGATTGCTGACGGCGAAGTAACAGTAGCGATGACACCGGCGGTTCATTCGAGTAGCGTTTTCAATCCGAAAGCCGGAGCGACCGAAGCTGAACGCGCTTACGGCGGAAATCCGGCGGGATTTGTTTTGATAATCAAAAATGGTCCGACCGTTTATCATTCGGGCGACACGGCATATTTCAAAGATATGGAAACTATCGGCGAGCAGTATAAAATTGACGTTGCGCTTTTGAACATCGGCGGTCATTTCGGAATGGAGCCAAAAATGGCGGCGAAGGCGGCAAAATCGGTTGGCGCGCTCCTTGCGATTCCGCAGCACTACGCGACTTTTCCGGGTATCAGTGCGAATGCCAACGGTTTCGCCGCTGAGCTAAAAACGCTGAAAATTCCTTTTTACGAAATGAAGCCGGGAGAGACGATTCTCTATCGCGGCAAGCAAATGATGAAAAGATAAAGCCATGCTTAATTCGGGCGTTGTTACCGAAACGCCAACTGTGTAGTGCGGATAGCTTCTGACCTCAAAGGAAATCAGGAGAGAATATGATACGAATAGCAAGAAATTTAATAAGAAAAGTAATGTGTACCGCCTGTACCATAGCTTTTACATTTCTGATGGCTTGTTCAGCCAAGTCGCAGGTTGTGAATATTTGGCAAGGCGCAGCTCCGGGGTCGGAGAATTGGACTCAGAAGGAAAGGACTATCGAAAACACTCCAGTCGGGACTGTGATCTTCAACGTCGTAACTCCGACGCTAACAGTTTACCTTCCCAAAAAAAGCAAAGAGACCGGAACGGGCGTTATCATTGCGCCCGGCGGTGCTTTTGTGGCATTGGCTATCAGCTTGGAAAGCAACGATGTCGCGCGCTGGCTTCAGGAAAAAGGCATTGCTGCTTTTGTACTGAAGTATCGGATTCCGGAAAAGCGCGGAGAAAGCATTCCGGCGAACATGGACATGGACGAGGCTGGCAAATATGGCATTGCTGACGGAATTCAAGCACTCAAAGTAGTTCGGCAGCACGCGGCAGAATGGCGTATCTCTCCAGACAAGGTCGGCTTAATAGGCTTCTCGGCAGGAGCGATGGTCACGAGCGGCGCGTTGCTTCAGAAAGATGCCGCTGCACGTCCCGATTTTGCTGCCATGATTTACGGCGGTCCATTCGGCAAGATGCCGAACATCCCAGCGAAACTGCCGCCTATGTTTGTGGCGTGGGCACAGGACGATGCGGTGGCGCTTGAGCCGATAGTCAAGTTTTACGATGCGCTAAAATCGGCGGGACACAAACCCGAGATTCACATTTTCAATTCCGGCGGTCACGGCTTCGGAATGAAAAAACAAGGCACCAGCAGCGACCACTGGATTGATGAATTCTATTACTGGCTGGAAGCTCAGGGATTAACTAAGCAAACAGAAAAATCCAATCGCTGACCAATTTATCAGGAGAAAAGATGTTCGAACAATCCGTCCTCTGGCAAAGACTGGATAAACCGGGACACGAATTTGCCCGACTGGTTTTAGATACTTCCTACTGGCATTTAAACGAATTGGCGGTTTTTATTCACGACAAACAACCGTCTTTATTACCAGCCAAAATGCAGTTCCGGACGGAAAAATTTATCGGGGCGAGTTGCCGACAGCGTTGGGAGAAGAAGCAATCAAAACGCAAATATCCACTGACTTAAATCTTTGCTGTTTGCCGTAATACGACAGCCACTCATCTCCGGCAGTAGTTATTCTCTAAAACTCTTTAAAAAGGTTAATTATGCAAATTTCAGGTATCCCGTTCACAACGATAAACTGGTCGCAGATTGAACAAACGGAACACAAAGGCGAAAGCGGCACCGCTTACTGGCGAACTCAAAATTTCGACGGCATCCGCATTCGTATGATTGAGTATACGCCGGGCTATCTAGCAGACCATTGGTGTGACAAGGGGCATATAATCTTTTGTCTAGAAGGTCACCTTGAAACCGAACTTAAAGATGGCAGAGTATTCACGCTCAAACCGGGAATGAGTTATCAAGTCGGAGATAATATCGAGCCGCACCGTTCCTTTTCAGTGAAGGGAGCGAAATTGTTTGTTGTCGATTGATAATTATAATTTTTGTCACTTGTTTGACTTTGTAAGTCGATTTCCAGCCAAGCACTCTTTGAAAGTTATGACGACGTAGCGATGCTCAGTAAAAGAACAAACTGGAAATACGCAATATCGGTTCTGGCTGTAGAATACGCCATCGTTGCTTATCAAATTCACCACCTTAAAATCATCGAAAAATAGCTTGAACTTAACTTCTTAAAACCCCTTATGCCGTTAAACAGAAAAATAAATCTGGCTCAAACCGACGAAGAAATTCAAAACTGTTATTCAGTAATGGCTGAACTACGCCCACACATCTTTGCGGACGAATTCTTGGCGCGAGTTAAAAGACAAATGAGTAAATCGGATTACAAACTGGTTTATTTAAATGATAAAGGGGTTAAAGCTGTCGGCGGTTTCAGAGTTTCTGAATGGATTTCGGGCGGAAAATATCTGGAAATCGAAGATCTTGCGGTAAAAGACGGTGAGCGCTCGAAAGGTTATGGCGGTGAGCTGTTTGATTGGATTGTTGAATTGCGAGGTGCGAAAACTGCGACCAAATTAAATTAGTTTCGCACGTCAAAAGATTCGGAGCGCATCGCTTTTATCTCAATAAAAAAATGATAATCGAAGCGCATTATTTTTCGCTTGCCCTGCAATGAAGAGTTAATCGTCTTATCATCTCAGCAGTTTCTCTACTTCGCTGCTGGATACCGAATCGGTTGTCCAATTGAAGCTGCCTTGATTTTGCATTTCCAATCCTGCGCGTAGCAGAGTACTCAAAGCAGCGCGAGCCAGCGCGCCGCCGACGCTAATGCGTTTGGCGCCCGCGTCGACAAGTTGCTCGACAGTCACTCCTTTAATAAACGGCGCGAGAACATTTACCGGATTATTCAATGCGCCCGTCACAGTGCACACTTCATCCAGCGTTTTAAGACCCGGGGCGTAAAGAACATTAGCGCCTGCCGCCTCAAACGCTTGCAGTCGCCGGATTGTATCGTCAAGATCGCCTCGCGCGTGAAGAAAATTTTCGGCGCGGGCAGTCAGCGTAAAAGGAAAATCCAGCGATTGCACCGCTTCGACCGCCGCGTGAACGCGCTCGACCGCCAAAGCAAATTTGTAAATCGGATTCGTCGGATTGCCCGTGTAATCTTCGATTGAACAGCCGACTACGCCAACTTGCGCCGCCCGCAGAATTGTCGTCGCCGCCTTTTCCGGTTCGTCCGCAAAACAGTTTTCCAAATCCGCGCTGATTGGCAAATCAGTTGACTCACAAAGTCGGCGGCAATGTTCGATTGCTTCGTCAATCGTAATTTCTCCGTCGAGGCGCCCCAAGGAGTTGGCAAAACCGCCGCTCGTTGTCGCCAAAGCTTCGAATCCCAGACCCGCAAGCAGTCGCGCCGAACCTAAATCCCAAGGATTGGGAATAATGAATGCGCCTTCGCGTTCGTGCAGTGCCTTGAATGCTTTTGCTTTTTCCGTTTGAGTAATCATAGTCATTTCTTTAATTTGAACATTTAACTTTCTGCCTTTGATCATTAATCATAAAGTATGACGGGTTGGAAGCTTTACTTTATTATAAATAATTATTGTAAAAAGAATTGAAATCGAACAAGTGCCAATTTTTAACAAAATTTCAAGACCAATCTTTTACTACAGATCTGGAAACCATTATTAGTTAAAAAACAATTGCAAGCTTCATTGGTCTGATTTAAAAAGCAGAAATTGGCACTTGTTCCTGAACGCCACTCGATTAAAATAATCAAAATAAATTTTTCCTGTCTACTCAAAATAAATATCAGGCGTCTTTAATCTAAAGATGGACATTTAAACAAAAGGAGGATGCGTTATAGAAGGCTTATCTTAAGTCTCATTAGACCGATTAAATTTATTTAACTGACATAATCAATTGTTAGGCTTTTTTACCGGCGAGAAAATTTATGAAAAAGATTGTTTATATCTTAATTGTTTTAGCTAGCTTCAATGTGATTATTTCAGCACAGGAAAAAACGCAAACTAAAAGCATCCCGCTGGCGAAATACAAAATACCGTATGTCATCCCGCTGGAAATGGCTGAATATTTTGTGGGCGAATGGGTTGGACAAGGCGAATTTTCTAACGGCAAAAAGATTGAGGCGGAAGTCAGTTTTACGATGGAACTTGATAATCAAATGCTTTTATATCGTCACACGGATCGTTTACCCAATAAATACAAAGCTCTCGGAATATGGGGTTACGACCACACGAACAAATTTGTGATGATTGTTCAGGACAACTTCGGCGGCTCGCGCATTTTTGAAAGTGACGGCTGGCAGAATGGAAAAATCATTTTCCTAAAAGATGTCGCCGTAACTCCGACAACTTATCCCGAGCGTTTTACTTTTGAAGCCGAGGCAGACAACTTATTCAAGATGACATATGAAGCAAGCCGGGACGGGGAAACTTGGAAATTGGGCGACTATATAAATTTCAGGCGTAAATTAATATCAGTTAAATTCGCGGGACCGCCGCTTATGAGTTATCCGATACAGGTCAGCGCGGCAGAAATCAAAATATTGCCCGGTCCATCCGGTTTATCGCAAAACCCGAGCAATTCTTTATCAAACGCTGCGCCGCAAACCTCAAATTCCGATATGACGAAATTGCGACGTGCGATTGATGCCGGAAATGTCGTTTGGGCGGCGGCATGGGCAAAAGGCGACGCGGCGATGCTTCCCGAGACATTCACGACGAACGGAAAAGAACTGGTCGCAGGCGGCAAAGTTTATAAAGGGCGCAAACAAATTCTCGCCCTTATGCGCGATTCAATGCAAAAGCGCGGAGGAAAAGCCAAACTCACAGTTACAACGACGGACGCGTGGCTCGACGGCAATACCGCTTACGAAACGGGTACGGCAGTTTATGAATTTACCGTTGCCGGTCAGTCGCAAACATTGGAGCGGCGATACTTTACCGTTTGGAAAAGGCAATCAAAACGCGGCGTGTGGAAAATTTACTCGAACACGGGTATTGCCAAAGAATGAGTAAAACAGATTAGGGGAAGTATTGGAGAATTTATAAACTCAAATATTGCAAAGAATCTCGAAATTTTCGGAAAAATTTTTAGAAATCTCTCCTGTTACCGTAACTGAAATTTTATGCAAATCACGCCGTGCGCCCCAGAAGAAATCCAAACGATTTTTGACTTATACGACAAAGCCATTGAATTTCAAAAAACGAAATCTGATAAACACTGGCAGACGTTCGATGAATTGTTAATCGGGAATGAGATCAGGGAAAACAGATTATGGAAGATTATTGAAGGCAAAGAAATAGCCTGTATATTTTCGATTGCCTATTCCGACCCGCTTATTTGGGGGAAAGAGTTTGACGAGCCATCTTTATACATTCATCGTATCGTAACTAACCCGTTGTTCAGAGGTCGAGGCTACGTAAAAGTGATAATTGAATGGGCTAAAGAATTCAGTAAGATTTCGGAGAAAAAATTTATCCGAATCGACACTTGGGGAGACAATCAAAAACTGAATGATTACTACCAAAGCTGCGGTTTTTCTTTTATCAGAACGGTAACACCGCAGGATACCGGCAAGTTACCGAAGCATTATGCACACATCAGCTTGAGTTTGTTTGAAATCAGAATCAACAGTGAAGATTAGTAGAAAAGGGCTGCGTTATAATGTAAGGATAAATGCTTATTGCCTAATATAGAAAACGCGTTGAAATCGTTTTATTCAGCATCAATGGTTTGAATAAAAAATTCAATTAATTGCCTTAATGCCTCGACTGTCGAAGCATCCGAGATAACTCCTTCGGCATTTACTTTCGTGCGGGCATTAGAGATAAGCAGTGCAGCTTTTTCGCCGATTCTCGCTTCGATAGTTTTAAGCGTTAATAAAAGTGATTCGTACGCCTTTTCGCCCAAACCGGAAGCAGTAATTAAAGCCGTCGGTTTGTTCATAAACTCTCCACTTGAGACAGTCCA
>JALYZF010000199.1 GCA_030948995.1 Acidobacteriota bacterium | reverse complement strand
ATAACTTCGCGTATGCTGCCCGAAGTTATGACCAGAAGCGTTGCGGAAACCGAAAATGGCGCGATTGCTTTTGAAGCCGCCGAAGAAATTTTGGAATTTATCGAAGGAAAAATTGATGCTGTTGCTGTCGGCAGCGGAATGTCTTCGTCTGAAGAAAGCACAAGACGGTTTGCGCGTGAATTTGTCGAAAAAAGAAAAACACCTGTCATTATTGATGCCGACGGTTTAAATTCGCTCGCGCCGTTTGATTTGCAAGGCTCTGAAGATTTGCCTTTAATTCTAACGCCGCACGAAGGCGAATTTCTGCGCTTGCTCGGAACGACTGATAAAGAAGCCATAAAAGACCGCGTGAAAGCGGCGCGCGATTTTGCCGAAAAACATAAAGTTATTTTAGTTTTGAAAGGCGAGAGAACATTGATTGCCGCGCCCGACGGTCGCGTCGTTATAAATCCGACGGGAAATTCCGGTTTGGGAAAAGCCGGAAACGGCGACACGCTGACGGGAATTATCTGCGGATTTGTCGCGCAAGCCGCGCAAATGAAAGTTGACGTTTTTGAAACGGTCGTGGCGGCGGTTTATCTCGGCGGAATGGCTGGCGATATTGCTGCCGAACGATTCAGAAAACGAACAATGCTGGCAACCGATGTGCGCGAATGTTTAGGCGAAGCGTTTCGGAAATTGGAAGAATAAACTACCCCGCAGCAAGCTGACTGGGTATTAAACCCATTGTGAATAAATAAACCGGGTTGAAAGAATAGTATGACAAATTATTGGCTGACTATTTTAGGCGGTTTTGTTTTTATTGGCGTCAGTATTCTTATTTCCAGGCGAATCAAAAATCCGTTTGCAAATTTTGTCCTCGGAACAATTATCTTTTTGTCTTCCCTTTTGCTTCTTTTTTACATTAATTTCGGCGAGATAAACTGGTATGCGATAAGTTTTGCGACTGCGATTTCAACTTTTATAATTCTGGCTAAAGCGGGACTGTATGCCAATGAAAAGGACAGTCGTTACGCGCCTATCAACTGCAACAATGTAGGAGACCACGATTGGCTGGACAAAATTACGTTGGCGGGAATTATGTTCTACGTCTTCGGTCCGTTCTTCGGTTGGTTTTTGACGGGCGCGACAATGTTTTCTCACGGCGAAGAAGACTGGCGGCTGCAATACGGAATAAGAGTTTGCTTATCAATTGTGATTCCCGTTCTGACGGCAATCGTAATACTCGTTTTCTATATTAAACGCTTTGCGTTTTGGGTTTATCTTCCGATAATTTTGATAATCACCGCGCTGCCCGTCTGGAGCGGCTTAAATTCACTTCTTGATTTAATCTACGGCGCGCAAACGCAGATTATCAGTCATAATTGCTCTTTTAATAAAGATACGCTCGAATGTTTGTGTAAAGGTCAAGTCGTAAATTGTTCTAAAATGGAAAAGGATGAAGAGATTTCAGTATTGCCTTACACGCAAAGAGTCTTATCTCAAAAAACAATAAAATGACCGGCGAAATTTCAAAGACACAGGACTTTTTGTGCAGCACGCCTGAAGAAACATTCGATTTAGGCGAAAAACTCGGCGAAAGTTTGCGGGGCGGCGAGATGATTTTGCTGTCGGGCGGTTTGGGCGCGGGCAAAACGATTTTTACCAAAGGCGTTTTGTATGCGCTCGAATTCGACACGCGCGAAGTAACTTCTCCGAGCTTTACGCTGGTCAATCTTTATAAAACCGAAGCATTCGATGTTTATCATATTGATTTGTGGCGGCTCGACGAAAACATCGATGTCGCTTTTGCCGTCGGACTCAATGAAATTTTAGAAGACGAAACGGCGGTCGTAATTATCGAATGGTCGGAGCGATTAAAGAATTTCCGGTTTCCCGAAAAAACAATTCGCGTTTTGATTGAAAGCGACGGAGACGAGGAAAGACAATTACGAATTACGAATTACGAATTACGAAAAAAATCCGGCTAAACAGATTATCTTTTACTTTCGTTTCTAGGCAGCAATTTACGATTTACAATTTTCTTTCATTCGTAATTCGTAATTTGAAATTTGTAATTCATTCGGGAACGAGCGCGGTGCGAAAACCGAGAAGCGCCCAGTCGGAGTCGGTTTCAATTTCGTGTATATAGGAAAAATCGTCGGGCGCGTTTGAGCCGACGGCGTAGCATTTAGCGTTGCCGTGTTCGTCGCGGTAAAAGCCTAATTCGAGCGATTCAGTTTGACTCCATTCGCGATGAAAAACGCTGCCGACGAGATTGAAAACAACCGGCGGGCAAATCGTCAGGCGATAACCTTCGGGCATTAAACCGCGCGCTTTCCAATCGGCGGTTACGATATTGACAAAATCGCGCAACGAAGTGTAATTGTGCGAAAAGCGCGTGCCGGAAGTAAAATTGGCGCGCCCTAAATACACTGCAAACGGGTCGGCTTTTGTTTCAAAACCGTAAGCCGTTCCGTAAAACTGGCGATTTCCCGGCAGATATTTTGGTTTTACGGTCGTTTCGACTCCGATAATTCGTCCTTGATGCCGCTCGTGTCCGTTCATAATCGCTTGATACGAACTGGTTTTTTTGTAATCACGATTGCTCGCGTCAATTTTGATGCTCGGATAAAGTTTGGAGCGATATTGCTCCGTGTCAATCGGCAGACTTTGCGCCGAAGGGATAATGTGCCACTCGATATTAAAGCGCTGGAGATGCGCGGCAACCGGCGCGGAAACTTCGAAAGCATCGGCAATTTCCGCCGCAATCAACTCGGTTTCGGAATCTAGATTAAAAAATTCACGCAGTTTGTTTTCCCTGTCGGCAATCCAATTATTCATAATGAGTCATTCTAAGATAAATTTTAAAAACTGTGTATTAAAACGGAAATAAAGTATAAAATACTGTTTTGCCGTCAAAGTGTTTTTGTTGGTTTCTAAACTAAATTCAGCACTCGGTATATGAAAATATCTTTAATTTTTATCTGGATTATTCTCGGCTTTTTTAACGGATGCTCTCAAGACAAAACGAATTTGGATACAATGACGCCCGCCTTAAAATTAAAACCTGAAATGAGAGAAGAAACTTCTTCGCAAACGTCTGAACCGCTGCCGAAAATAGAAAACCCGCGTATCATCATTAGAAAAGAAAAACGTTTACTAGAATTATTCGACGGCGAAAAACTCGTTAAAACTTATAAAATTGCGCTCGGTTTCGCGCCCGAAGGCGACAAACAGCGCGAAGGCGACGGCAAAACCCCGGAAGGCGAATTTTATATTTTCACTAAAAACAACCAGAGCAAATTTTATTTATCTCTCGGCGTCAGCTATCCAAACGCTGAAGCGGCAAAGCGCGGTTTGCAGGAAGCAATAATTACGCGCAAAGAATATGACGTAATTGTTAAGGCTGCAAAAGAAAAACGAATGCCGCCGCAAAACACGCGGCTCGGCGGCGAGATTTATATTCACGGCGGCGGAACTGGAAAGGATTGGACCTGGGGTTGCGCGGCGCTTGAAAATAAAGATATAAAAGAGATTTTCGACGCCGTTTCGATTGGAACGACGGTTTCAATTTTGCCCTGAATAATCGATAATAGCTTGACTAAATCGGTATAAAATTGAATACTTGAAAAAAAGGTAAAGTTTCAAAATCTGAAACTTTGAATCTTAAACTTTTGAATTAACGGAGAGAAATTATGCCATACCCAGAAATGATGATTCACGGAATGCGCCAGGAGTTGGCGCAGATTGGAATTGAAGAAACAAAAACGCCGGAAGCGGTCAAAGACGCGGTTGAAAATACGGACGGAACTGTGATGGTCATCGTCAATTCGGTTTGCGGATGCGCTGCCGGCGGCGTGCGTCCCGGAATTGCGATGGCGCTTGCAAATTCGGAAGCTAAACCCGATAAAGCAATTACCGTTTTCGCCGGAGCGGACATCGACGCAACCGATGTTGCGCGCGATTATTTTGAAGGTTACGCGCCTTCTTCGCCTGCTATCGGTTTTTTGAAGGATGGAAAACTCGTGCAAATGTTTGAGCGCCGCGACCTCGAAGGTCGTCATCCGCAGCAAATCGCGCAAGCGCTTGTTTCGGCTTTCGAGCAGCACTGCGCGAAAACCGAAGCCGCCAATAACTAATGGAATTTTGTCGTTTTATGCAAAAGCGTTTGTCTCAAAAGTTTGGCAAACGCTTTTTTGCTGGAAAATAGCTGTTGATTTTACGGGGAAACTATCTGTAAAATAAGCGTGGAATTTTAAGGCAGCCGGCTACACCAAAATTTTCCTGCCAAAATAAGTTTCAATTATGGGAATCGAAGAAAGACGGCACATCAGATTTTCGCTCGACATTCCGGCTATCCGTTATACCAAACACAACGAAGCTATTGAAACAGTGCTAAATCAAATCAGCATCGGCGGCTGTCTTATCGAATGGGACGAAAACGTTTTTGTCGGCGATGAATTTCGCTTGCTCGTGCCGCTTCCGAACAAAAATTATCTGCCGCTGATGTGCAAGATTTTGTATCGTTTTGAAGGAAACGGAATCGGCGCGAGATTTACAGATATAACAAAATTCGAGCAGGAACTAATTACAAAAATAATCACGCGCAATTTAGAACAGCAAGGTTTGCCGCTTCAAGTTGACCCATTTGCACAGCCGAAAAAATCAGTCCAACAGCAACAACCGCCAGAGCCGAAAATTACCGACAGCCGACTTCAGCGCGAAGAAATCCTCGACGACATTCTCTCGATTAACGATATAATTTAGAAAAGAATTTACCGCAGAAACACGCAAGAGAGACGAAAGATTTCGGATTTAGAATTTTCCATTTTTCGCTTTCCATTTTCCATTTACCCGTTTTTCCAAAATGCGCGCAAAAGAAATCGAGCGCAGTTCGTCGATGTTCAAATTCGTCGCTTCCGAAACTTCCCGTTCCGTCATCGCTCCGCAGCTTAGAGCCTGCAAAAAGAAATTCAAAATGCCCTGCGCCGAAGCCGCGTCGTCAAACTGATTTCCCGTCGTCGCCGCTTGCGTTGCTTTGACGAGGAAACTCGTCAGACGTTTGCTTTGAGCGTCTTTCGATTCGAGAAAAAACGCATAAACCGCCGCATATCGAGCCGCAAACTGCGCCGGATGCAAATCCCAGCTTTGGTAAAAACCGTTTATCAAAGAATGCGTAACGTTATTAAAATGCGCGCGCCAAGCCTTTTGCACGACGCGCCTGTTTTCTTGAGATTCTTGCGCCGTCAAATTTTCGCCTTTGTGAACCGGAATCGGCAACTCGGTCGTAACCGAATCAGACAGCCGAATATTCAATGGCGACAAGGCAATCTGCATCATTTGCCGCGCAAAATTACACGCTTCGTGACGAAGGTGTTGGTGCGCGCCGGAGATATTGAGACTCGCCGTGTAATCATACGCACCGAAATGCGCTGACGCACAGCGACCGTTTGCGGCTTCGACCAAACTCTGCAAAGCAATTCCGCCGCTTTCATTAATAATTGCCTGCGTCGTTTCAATCATAATCTCGATTTTAATTGTGCCGCTTTCTATATTGTTCCGCTTTTCAAATTTGGTCAAAAGCTCGTCCAAAACTTCGACTTCACTTGCGCGCGTAATTTTCGGCAAAGTTACGACAAAATTTTCGGGCAGACAGCCTTCGGTTTTTTCAATTAAATTCGTGAGAAACAAATCAAGCGTTCTTATCGCGCGTTTTAATGTTTCGGGCGCAAAAGACTTCACGCGAAAGCCGCAAAAAGGTGTAATCGTGTTTTGTAGAAAAGATTCGGCAAGCGCGTCGGAGGATGAAACGCAGTGAGCGTCCTCTTCCTCGTCCGTTCTGAAACCGTAGCCGTCTTCAAAATCAATGCGAAAATCTTCAATCGGCTCGCGCTCTAATTTCTCGATTGTCCGGCGGTAAATCGTCCACGCAAACCAAGCGTCAAAGTCATACGCTTTCACTTTCTCTGCATCTTCTTCAAGATATTTCTCCAAATCCGCCACAACGTCGGCAAATTGCGGCAAAGCGTCAGCACCTTTAAGCCACATCGCGCGCCCAAACTCGGCAAAATCAGGCGCAAACTCGCGCAAACCTTTCAATGCAATCTTGCCTAATTTTTGCACGGTTTCCGGCGTAAAGAGATTCGCGCCGCCATAAACGACGTGAATCGGATTGCAGATTGCAGATTGCGAATGGCGAAACTCAACATTCGGTGCGTCGAGTTTTGTAAAAACGTCTCCAAGCGTTTCGTCTGAAAAAGTTCGGTTCATAGTAAATGTAAGTTATCAGTTATAACTTTTAACTACCAATACAGAAATCAATGAAAAATGGAAAATAAAAGACGGCTCAAAATTGAAAGTTAAAATATTTTCAAAACCATTTTTCATTTTTCGTTTTTCATTTTCCATTAGTTTTTGTTTGTGGTTTAATAAATCTTTCCATTATGACACGAGAAAATTGTTTGTTCTGCAAAGTCGTTGCGGGCGAAATTAAATCTGCAAAAGTTTATGAAGACGATTTGTGCGTCGCATTCGACGACATCAGCCCGCAAGCGCCGACGCACGTTTTAATTGTGCCGCGCGAGCATTTAGATTCGCTTGCCGAGGCAGAGGAAAAGCACGAAAAGACGCTTGGTCATCTGCTGCTGACAGCCGGAAGAATCGCCCGCGAAAAAGGTTTTGCCGAAAACGGTTACCGAACCGTTATCAACACAAACCGCGACGGCGGGCAAACCGTTTTTCACCTGCATATACATCTGCTTGGCGGTCGCCCTTTCATTTTCCCGCCCGGATAATTTTTTCTAAGATATGAAACGTAATTTTTTAATTTTACTTTTTCTTTTCGTGTGCCTTTTCTCAGCCGATTGCAAAACGGCTGACGCGCCGAATACAAACCAAACGACAGTTACAAATTCGGTTGCAGGCGCAAACGCTGCGGTAAACACTGAAAAAAAACTGCCCGCAGAAGTTCCGGTTTTCACTGACGCAAACGAAGCGGCGGCGGCTGGCGACCGATACTTGGACGCGGGTTCGACCGAAAACGCGATAAATGCTTTTCGCCAAGCCGTTAAAATCAATCCCGATTTTGCCGAAGCGTATTTTAAGCTCGGTATTGCTTATTCTCTGAGCGAAAAGGAAACAAAAGATTTGGAACAAACTGCCGCAGAGCCGACGCCCG
>JALYZF010000271.1 GCA_030948995.1 Acidobacteriota bacterium | reverse complement strand
TTAACGGCTTACGAATATATCGTCAAATGCTGGCAAAATAACAAAGAACGTTTTAAGATTTACCCAAACCACGACACTTTGGGACTAAACACCTAGTTACTACAATTCTTACTACAGTGACTTTTGTGAGGGAATTGTAGTGCTTGTAAGTTATTGAATTTATTGGAGGCGGCGATCGGAATCGAACCGATGAATAAAGGTTTTGCAGACCTCTGCCTTACCACTTGGCTACGCCGCCGAAAGAAAAGGATGAGGGATGAAATATGAAGGATGAATAATTTTCATCCCTTATCCTTCATCCCTCATCCTTGAAAACTTTGGAGCGGGAAACGAGACTTGAACTCGCGACTTCGACCTTGGCAAGGTCGCGCTCTACCACTGAGCTATTCCCGCCCGTCCGTAAATGATAATTCTACAAACTGTGAAATTTTTGTCAAGTCGATTAAAAGCGATTATTTTTCTTCATTCAAGATAGAAAATTATTTGCCGTCTAAAGTAATATCTTTGACAAAACTCCAATCACCGCTCGCGCCGACTTTGATATTACCGATACGTTTGTTTGAAACAACCATGTTTGCCGGATACCAGAGCGGCAGCATCGGAACTTCACGGCTTACAATATCTTGAACTTGAAAGTAAAGCTGTTTGGCTTTTTCACGGTCGGTCGAATTAAAGGCTTCTTCAACAATTCTATCAACTTCTGGATTGCTGTAACGGCTGCGATTACAACAGCCGCCTTTTGCATTCGGAATTTTTGCGGTAGAAAATAAATCTCTCAAAAAAATCGGGTCTTGGTTGCCGCCAATCCACCTGCCGGTGTTCATTTGAAATTGTCCGAGTGCTAGTTGCGCCGAAAGCGTATTCTTGTCTAAAGGTTCAATTTCCACGTTCAGTCCAACATCACGTAGATTGCTTTGGATGACCTGCGCGTATTGGTTGACTGCCGAGTTCCCGGCTGAATATTTAAATTTAATCGGCTCGTTTTTATAGCCCGCTTCCTGAACAAGTTGGCGCGCGCGGTCGGGATTGAATTCGTATTTCGTTCCGGCGTTATACGCCCAAGATTCGGTCGGAAGAATCGAATGAGCGAGAATGGCTTGACCGGCTAGAAGCTCGTTGATGATTTTTTCGCGGTCAACAGCGTAAGCGATTGCCTGCCGAATTTTGACGTTGTTAAGCGGCGGCGACTGTGTGTTCAGACCGAGATAATCAATGTTCGAGCCATTAAATTGTTGGACGGTAAGACCCGAACTTTGTCCGAGAGATTTTAGTGCATCGGGCGAAAGATTGTTCGGAAGCGGCGCGAGGTCAACGCCGCCGCTTTCCAGTTCGGCAGTCAGCGAACTGGCGTCGGTTACAGTTTTGATGCGAATTTTTTTTACCTTCGGCGCGCCTTCCCAATAATCCGAAAATGATTCGAGTTCGATTATGCTTTGCTGCGAATCGAAACTTATAAATTTAAAAGCGCCCGTTCCCATCGGCTGCGCGCTTTGCTGCGCGACTGTGCCGTCGGCAATTATCGGAATGGCGACCAGATTCGACAAAAGCTGGTTTTTCAGTACGGGGCGGCTCAAATTAAAATTGACGGTTTTCGCGTCCGGCGTTTCGATTGACGCAATGTGCGGCGTTTTTACGTTGTCGATGGTTTCATAAAAGGCGTTCGATTTATAGCTGCCGCTCTTAAACAATTCATTGAAAGTATATTTCACGTCAGCCGAAGAAAGCGTTTTTCCGTTGTGAAATTTAACGCCGTCGCGCAGAACAAACGTAACGGTTTTGCCATCATCGGACGTTTTAATGTCTTGTGCCAAATCGCCGACGTAATTGAAACTTTCATCCTTTTTAATCAGCGAGTTAAATATCAAACTTCGTACGCGCTCGTCGGCTGCGGCTGCAGAAGCCTGCGCTGTCAGCGTGTCGAGTGTGGTTATCTTTTCCGGCGACGCGATTGTTACCGTGTCACTGCCCGTGCGGGAGCGGCAGGCGATAGAAAAAGCGAGAGCCGAGATGAAAATTAAATATATAAAAGGACGTAAAAACATTTGTTCTCCGTTATGGCAGCTTTATTTTTTACTCAATTCCAAAATTTCATTTGAAAGAAACTCAAGACGTTCCTGATTAAATGGAAGAGGTTTTTGAATCAAGGATTTTAGATTGGCAATTCTATGCAGTGATTCATCTATTCTGGTTTCAGCGATTTCCCGATTTCTAACTGCTTCTAAAACAGCATAAAATCCTTTGCGAACAGCTTCGGCGTCAGCGCAGATTGCCAGCATATCTTCACCGGCAAGAATCGCCATTTTGCAGGCTTCGCCGATTCCGTAATTTTTTACAATTGCGCCCATCTCCAAATCGTCGGTTACGGTGACGCCGCTGAATTTCAATTCTTCGCGCAGCAGCTTCGTGACAAAATTTCGGCTCAATGAAGACGGTAAAAGTTTGCCACTTGAATCGAATTCCTGCAAGTCTAATTTTGGATAGACGGCGTGAGCAATCATAACGGCAAAAACTTCCTCTTGCTTAATTAGGTCAATATAAGGCGATAAATCCTTCTGAAAAAATTCATTTTCAGATATTTGGACAACCGGCAATTCTTCGTGAGAGTCAACTTCGCTTCCTCCTAATCCGGGAAAATGTTTGACACAGCCTAGACATCCGCCTTCTTGTAATTTACCAAGATAAGCGCCCGCGATGTCTTTTGTTTCTATTTCAGATTTTCCAAAGCCGCGCGAATACAAACCGTTTGAAAACTTTTCGCGCGCCGCATCGATTACATCGACGACCGGAGCAAAGTTCATATTAAATCCTAAAATTCGCAAAACTTCGGCGGTTATCTCAGCCAAACGAATCGCATCGCTTGAATTTTTAACAGTATTGGCGGCAGGCATCGGAGTTAAAATGCGGCGCAAGCGGTCAACCACTCCGCCTTCTTGGTCGATACTTAAAAATGGCTCGACAGGTAAGTGTTTCCGAATCTCATTCAAAAAATTCAAAACCTGCTCGCGGGATTTTATATTTCTGCCAAACAAGCAAATTCCGCCCGGAGAAATCTCCTCTAAAAGCAATCGTGAGCTTGAATTGATTTCCGCGCCTGAGAGACCGATGAAAAATAGCTGTCCGATTTTTTTTTCGATTGGGAGTGAAAGGATTTGCTCAAGCATAATAAATATATGGATGGATTGTAACAAGGTTAAAGTAATTTATAAAGTGTCTGCAAAAAGACAGTTACAGTAAAACATTAAAATTCAACAACGAAAACAATGCTTTGTTTCCTCTGTTATTTGTTTTCAAACGATTTTTGAAATTAATTCTGTCAAAAGTTTTTTGGCTTCGTCGGGCGATAAATTTTCCGGCTCGATTTCCCTGAGTTCGTCGATAATAAATTCGTTGGCGATTGCAAAAAGGGAAATTTGCGACGCCATTCTGCTTTTAGACGCTTTACTAAAAGTCGTCTCCAATGAACCTGCTTGAGCGGAATTAATCTTAGCGTCGTCTGAAAATACGGCTAATTCGTATTGTTCGAGTTTAGTCAAAACCTCGCGGGCGCGCGCAATTGCTTGCGCGGGAAGCCCGGCAAGTTGCGCGACGGCGATGCCGTAGGATTTAGAAGCCTTGCCTTTTTTCATCTTGTGCAGAAACACAACGTCGCCGTCCTTTTCCGTAGCTAAGACTTGGTAATTTTGCGCGCCCGGAAGTTTTTCGGCAAGCTCGGTCAATTCGTGATAATGCGTCGCAAA
The DNA here is from genome assembly GCA_030948995.1 of Acidobacteriota bacterium. Classification (GTDB taxonomy): domain Bacteria; phylum Acidobacteriota; class Blastocatellia; order Pyrinomonadales; family Pyrinomonadaceae. Next base: position 4,004 of record JALYZF010000271.1, on the reverse strand, counting down.
AAGAGTTTTAGCCGAATGCTGCGGCGAGTTGTGAATATATTCGGCGACTGCCCAAGCAATCGAAAGCCCGTCAAATGTTGAAGTGCCGCGCCCTATTTCGTCAAGTAGAATTAAACTTCGCGGCGTGGCGTTATGCAGAATCTCCGCCGTTTCCGTCATCTCGACCATAAAAGTCGAACGCCCGCTCGCCAAATCGTCCGACGCTCCGACTCTTGTCCAAATGCGGTCAGCAAGTGGAAGTTTAGCGGATGCTGCGGGAACAAAAGAGCCAATCTGTGCGAGAATTTGAATCAGAGCGGTTTGCCGCAGAATCGTTGATTTTCCGCCCATATTCGGACCCGTAATTATCAAAAGACGGTCGGTCGAATTGTTCATTTTTAAATCATTCGGAATGAACGAAGCATTTGAAAATGCTTCGACAATCGGATGCCTGCCGTCTTTTATTTCAATTTCATCAGCTTCGTGCAGAACCGGGGCAGTATAATTTCGGCGAACGGCAGTTTCGGCAAGAGCGGCAAGCGCGTCCAGCGTGGCGAGAGCGCGAGCGGTTGACTGCAAAGATTTAGTTTCAAGAGCAACGGCTGCGCGAACCTCTTGAAAAATCTTCAACTCCAATTCTCGACTGCGTTCTTCCGCTCCTAAAATTTTTTGCTCCCAATCTCTCAACTGCGGCGTTGTAAATCTTTCGGCATTGGTTAAAGTTTGGCGTCTTTCGTAATCGGCTGGAACGCGCGACAAATTTCCTTTTGAGATTTCGATAAAATAGCCGAAAACATTATTGAATTTGATTTTTAGATTGGAAATTCCGGCGCGCCGTTTTTCCTGTTCTTCAAAAGCGGCAATAGTTTGTTTAGCTTGCTTTGATATTTGCCGCAACTCGTCTAAATCGGAATCGAATTCTTCACGAATAACATTGCCATCGGCAATATTCATTGATGGCTCGTCTGCGATTGCGTTTTCAATCAAACTTCTTATTTCGGGCAGTTCAAAAATATTTTCGCTCAAGACTTGAAGCAAAAGGCTTGATGCGTCCGATAACGACTTGTTGATGTGAGGTGTTTTTGAAAGCGAGCGGTTAAGGGCGATTAAATCTCTCGGCGACGCCGTTCCCAAATTAAGGCGTCCGACAAGTCTTTCCAAATCGAAAACGTCTTTTAATAAAAAACGAATTTTGTCGCGCAGAATAATATCGGTCAGTTCGGAAACGGCGGAGAGTCTGGTTTGGATTTCGCTTTTTTTCAGAGAAGGTCGCAGCAGCCAAGAGCGCAAAAGACGCGCGCCCATACCCGTTACAGTCGAATCAATCACGTCAAAAAGCGTACGGTTGCGGCTCGTGCCGCGCGATTCGACGATTTCAAGATTTTTCAGCGTGACGGCATCTAGAATCATAAAATCGCTGTTTTCAAAAAAATTTAAGTCCGAGATATGTTCAGCCGAGACGCGCTGCGTTTCCTGCGCGTAATGCAGACAAGCGCCTGCCGCGCGAATTGCTTCTCGCTTACCGTCCAATCCGAAACCAATTAATTCTCGTGTTTTTAATTGTTTCTTTAAAAGATTTTCGCTTGCCTCTAAATCAAACAACCAATCGTCGAGCGCCGTCAAAGTCGGCGCGTATGAATTTGAAATTGAGGGAGAAATAGAAACGACATTCGGCGCATTTGAATTTGATAAATTATTGTTTCCTTTAAAAGCACTCTCGATTAATTTCTTCAAAGATTCGGGAAAAAGAATTTCGCGCGCGGCGTAACTTTCAATGTCGGCGCAAACTTTTGACCAAGCGTTCACGCCGGACGCTTCCGTCGAGAAAAATTCGCCCGTCGATAATTCCAGAAAAGCCGCGCCGAAGGTTTCGCCCGCGCCGCAAATCGAAGCCAGATAAATTGATTCTTTTGATTCGACGAGTTGCGGGTCGATTGCCGTCCCCGGAGTGATGATGCGGACGACTTCACGCCGGACTAATTTCACACCCTTTCCAGCCTCTTCGGTTTGCTCGCAAATCGCCACTCGAAAACCTTTTTTTACAAGTTTTGAAATATAAGAACTTGCCGCGTGATGCGGCACGCCGCACATCGGGACTGGATTTTTTGAATCTTTATGGCGCGCGGTTAAAGTGATTTCTAATTCTCTCGAAGCGGTAACCGCATCTTCATTGAAGAGTTCATAAAAATCGCCGAGCCGGAAAAACAACAAAGTTCCGGGATATTGCTTTTTTATTTCGAGGTATTGCCGAAGCATCGGCGTCGAGTTTTCCATAACGTTTAGATTTAAAGTTGAGTGTTTCGGAAATTACAAAGTTTACCTTAAAACCGTGGAACTTTGAAATCATTCGGGCTTTGCCGCCGCAGAGATATTTGCTAGATTAGCTGTTGTTGGACTATTCTAAAATCAATTCAAAAAAGTTTTGTGATAAACTTTCCGAGAAGTGACCGAATCAAAGGCAAAAAATATCCACAGTAAATAATTACAAAAACAGGCGGCAGCATTATGAAAACAGTTAAAAAATTATCGGTCTTCGGCTTTTTATTTTTATTTATTTTTCCGGCAGCTTTTAATTGTTTCGGTCAGGAAGCAAAGCCGGTCGAAAAAGGCGAGACGGATAAAACTCAAGCCGAAAAACTTATTTCAAACTCGAATATCAAAAAGAGCGACGAGAGATACAGAATCGGTTTGCAGGATGTTTTGGAAATAACCGTTTATAAGCATCCGGAACTTTCGCAGCCGAATATCAGGATGGATGAAACGGGCAGAATTCGGCTTCCGCGCATCGACGCTTCGATTTTGGCAATTTGTAAAACGGAAAATGAATTGAGCGAGGAAATCGTCAATCTTTATAAACAAAATTATCTGCGCGACCCGTATGTGACGGTTTTCGTCAAAGAACAAAATTCTCAGCCTTTATCGGTTATCGGCGCGGTGCAAAAACCGGGAAACTTTTTTACGAATCGGCGTTTGACTTTGCTAGAGCTTTTAAGTTTTGCGGGCGGTCAGGATGTCGATAGAGCCGGCTCGAAAATTCAGGTTGCCAGAGTCGGCGGAGTTTCAGGCTGCAAGTTGGAATCTAATTCGGAAACAGCGGCGAATACAGAAAGCGAAGGCGTAACCTTTTTCAGTTATAATTTGGAGGATGTTTTAAAGGGAAAGACAAATCCGGTTATGCGTCCGGGCGACATTGTCGTCGTTATGGAAGCCGAACACGCATACGTGACGGGAAATGTTATCAAGCCGCAACCGATTCCTCTAACACAAATCAAAACCTTGTCGGAGGCAATTGCGGCGGCGGGCGGCATTCTTCCTTCCACCAAAAAAGATGAAGTTCGCATTGTGCGGCAGGGAACGAGCGGCGATTCAAAACAGGAACTCGTTTTTAACCTAAAAGATATTAAGGATAAAAAAATTCCCGACCCGCTACTCCAAGCCAATGATATTGTCGAAGTTCCGACCGATAAAGTTAAAGATTTCACAAATAATCTAGTTAAAGCTGTGACAGGCGGCGTCGGAGCGGTTTTTTATAGAATTCCGTAAGAATCTTTTTTAGACAAGTTCGGGTTGATTTAATTAATGAAAGAAAGTCGTGAAATTATTCAGAAAAAGATTGAGACCGTAGAAATTGAACGTCCAATCGAAACGCAGTTTACTTCTACGAACGGCGGCTACGGTGCATATCGAGAAATTGATACTCAAGACGGTTTCCAGTTTGCCGATTACTGGCGCGCCATTCGCAAAAGATTGTGGCTGGTTGTCGGGATTGCCGTTTTGATGACGACGCTGGCGGCAATATATATAGCGCGCAAACCGAATATTTTTCAGGCAAAAGCCGTTGTCCAAGTTGACTTGGAACAGGCGAACCCGGATTTGGTAACCAGCGACCGGCGGGCGCCAATATCAACTCAAGACCCTTCTTATTTCAACACCCAACTGCAAATACTAAACAGCGAAAGTCTTCTTCGCCGCGCCGTCAAAGAACTTAGTTTAGACACCAATAAGGATTTTCAACAAGCCAAAGC
>JALYZF010000158.1 GCA_030948995.1 Acidobacteriota bacterium | reverse complement strand
AACTAGCCGCGTATAAACGCGAATGACACCCACAAGAAAAAGATTTACATTATTAATTTAATCTTTCTTGGTTTTAATCAGCGTCATCGGTGCAAATCTGCGGCTAAAATTTTCTTTGGTTTATTATACGCCTCGCTAATTCTGTAACCGAGCAAACCAGCCAAAACCAATCCGAACAACAACGGGTAAGTTAAATCCGATTTTACTATCATATAAAAATGGATAACTCCGCCGATAGCAATCAGGTAAGACAAGCGATGAAGTTTTTGCCAGTTTTTCCCGCCGAGGCGTTTTATCATCGCGTTTGTCGAAGTTGCGGCAAGCGGAATCATCAGAAAAAACGCCAGCATTCCGACGGCGATAAACGGACGCTGAATAATATCGGCAACTGTGCTTGAAACGTTCAAACTTCGGTCAAAACCGAAGTAAGTAATAAAATGCAGACAGCCGTAAAAGAAAGCGTAAAGTCCGAGCATCCGGCGAAATTTGATTAATTCATTCCAGCCCGTATATTTTCGCAAAGGCGTAATCGCCAGAGTTATGAGCAGAAAAACTAAAGTCAAAACGCCGGTCGTTCGCAGAAAAAATTCAATCGGATTTGCGCCTAAATTTCCGCGCGCCGCGTCCCAAGCGAGAAGCGCGAGCGGCACAAGAGAGTTAATAAAAATTACGATTTTGTTAAATTTTACGTCGTCCATTAAAAATACTTTTTCAAATCCATTCCTTCATACAAACTTGCGACTTGGTCGGCATAGCCGTTAAACATCAAAGTCTGACGTTGCGACAATTCGCCGATTCGTTTTTCGCCGGCTTGGGAGTAGCGCAGAACATTTACATTCGGATTGACGTTAGAATAAAATCCGTAAACGCTCGGCAAAGCATTACTCCAAGTTGTCGGCGGCTCGCTAGCGGTCAGAGTAATTTTGACGATTGATTTAATGCTTTTGTAACCATATTTCCAAGGCACGACCAGACGAATCGGCGCACCATTTTGATTCGGCATCTGTTTGCCGTAAAGTCCGGTTGCGAGAATCGTCAAAGGATGTAACGCTTCGTCTAGCCGCAAGCCTTCGACGTATGGAAAATCAATGCCCGCGAAAACGCTTGACTGCATTTGATTTGAATCGTAAAGCGTTTGAAAGGCGACATATTTTGCCGCGCCGGTCGGCTCGACTTTATCGAGAAGCGTTTTTAAAGGAAAACCGACCCAAGGAATTACCATTGACCAGCCTTCGACGCACCGAAGGCGATAAATTCGTTCTTCTTGCGTAAATTTTAATAAATCTTCGATGCCAAAAGTCTGCGGCTTTTGGACAAGTCCGCTGACTTCAATCGTCCAAGGGCGCGTTACAAAATCTTTCGCTGCGCCGGCGACGCTGCTTTTGCTAGTCGAAAATTCGTAAAAGTTATTATAGTTTGTGATGTCTTTGAACGAAGTCAACTCTTCGCCAGCCGCAAAATCATTTTTGTTTTCGATGTTTGTAATTTGAGCGGTAACAACTTCGGGCGTCGGCGGCGGATTGATAAAACGATAAATTCCGGCAGTCAAGAGCGTCGTTCCGGCAAGAAGTCCGGCGCGAATAAAATTGCGGCGGCTCAGATAAGTATCTTCCGGCGTGATTTCGCTTGATTTAATGCCGTCCGGTTTTTTAATAACCATAACTTGTTATTCGTCCGCGCTTATAAATGGTTTCGGTTGAAAAATCCTTCCAAGTTTATATTATCTTATGCTACGATTTTATTCCTGAATTTTCCCGAATCTGCAAAGGAGATTTTTTATGCGTATCAAGCGTTTCGTTTTTGTTTTCGCTTTAATTTTGCTTGTCTGTAATTTGATTTTTGCTCAAACTTCGCCGACCGAATCGGCTTCTGAAAAGGAAAAAGCCGCAAAAGAACTTGAGAAAAACGCGCTCGAATTGGTTAATCAAGTGTCGGGCGACACCGGCTCGCTTAAACTTTGGGAAAACCGCGCGCTGATTTCGGCTCTGGCTGGCGATTTGCTGTGGACAAAAGACCAGAAACGGGCGCGCGACCTTTTTCGCAGCGCGGCAAATGAAATGATTCAGGCAAATAGTTTGCCCGTCGATAAATCGAAAGCCGACGATACGATGTATTTCGGAATTTTCGGCAATACGTCGCCGCGCCGGACGATTTTGCAAACCGTCGCCGCGCGCGACGCGGATTTGGCTTTGCAGTTTCTTTTAGAGACGCGCCCGCCGAAATTGCAGAAAGCGATTAACGCGCAGAATCAACAGAAAAATCAGCCGAATCAGCCGAAAACGGCGAGCGATATTTTTTCAAACCGTACTCAACAATTTCAAGTTCAGCAGGAAATCGCGCTCGAACAAAGTTTTGCATCAAAAGCCGCCGACCAAGACCCGAAAAAAGCGGCGCAACTGCTGCGCGACAGTCTCGCCAAGGGCATATCTTATGAAGTCTTTAATCTGCTCGAAAAGATTCACAAAAAAGACGCCGAGCTTGCCAAGCAATTAACCGGCGAAGTCGTCGCTAAAGTTCTTGAAACGGATTTTAACAAAGACGAGATGACGCGCGGCGGCGCCCTTCAATTTCTGACAAAATACGGCTCGCCGAAAAATCAAGCGACACCGCCGCCTGCAAATTCCGCTTTGTCTAAACCGGACGACAGCGCCAAAGTGCCGGAATTCAAAGTTGACGAAAAACTTTTGAAAGATATGGCAAACAAACTTGCCGATTATCTGATTCAGGCAAAAGGTTACGAAGCCTTTTTCTTTTTCAGCCAGATGATGCCGATAATGGAAAAATTTGTGCCGGAAAAACTGCCGCAACTCAAACAGAAGCAATCGGAAATCAAAAAACAGATGCCGCCGGAAATGGTGGCGATGCAGGACAGTTTCGGCGCGATGGAGGACAATAAAGACACTCCGCCGGAGAAAATGATTTCAGATGCCGCGAAACTTCCGGCTTTTGCGCGCGGTCGAGCTTATAATCAGGCGATTGACAAAATGATTACGGCGGGCGACGGCGAAAAAGCGCGCGGGCTTCTGCAATCTGTTCCTGATGGAAAAGAACGCGACGACGCGCTTGCTTATCTTGATTCGCAGCTTGCGGGGAAAGCAATTGAGAAGGGAAATCTCGACGAGGCGCAGAAAATTATTGGTCAAATCGGCTCGGACACGAAAAAAGTCGAACAGCTCGTCAATTTAGCAGTCAAACTTCATCAGAAAAATACAAAGGAAAACCACGAAGCCGCGCTAAAAATTATGGACGATGCGCGGCGTCTGGTAAATGAATTTGCCGAAAATAAAGATGAAGTGGCAGGCGTTTTAAAACTTGCCGCAGGCTTTGCAGCAATCGAACCCGACCGCGCTTTTTCGCTTCTAAATCCGCTGATTGAACAGGCAAACGACGTGATAAACGCTACCGCGATTTTGGCGAAATACAACAAGCGCGAGCAAATGTTCAAGCAGGGGGAGATGCTTTTGCCGCAAACTTTCGGCTACGGCGGCGGAAATTTTACGCGCTATGGCAGGGAATTGAAAATGCTGGCGCAAGCCGATTACGGCAAAACCAAAGGCTTGATTGAACAGTTTCGCCGCGACGACGTGAGAGTTTTGCTCAAACTGCTTTTAGCGCAAAGCATCTTGAGCGACAAAATCGGTTTTGAAGGCAACGGCGGTTTCTCTGCCATCTACGCAGACGGCGAAGAAATAACTATTGGCAATTAAAAAATAAATAAAAACCTGCCGGTAAATTTGTAAAAGGCTGCAATCTCTAATTGCAGCCTTTTTATATTTTGCCGATTGTTTATTTACAAAACGCAAAATTTACAAAAAGAATGTTAAAAAAGATTTAAAAAAGACTTCCATTATTTTTTGAAATGGTTATAATGTATGTAGCAAACGCTTTACTCAGTTTGTTAAACCGCACGCCTCTCTAAACTTCTTCTACTAAAATCAAAATATGCTGGCTATAAATGAAGTGTTACAAAAAGGTCGTTATCGCATAACTCATCAATTCGGACAAGATGGAATTGGCGCGGGCTATGAAGCCTACGACAATGTTCTCGAATCGAGCGTCGTCGTCAAAGAATTAAATAATGCCGCGCCGTTTGCCGAACAAGACGCGCCTCAAACAAATTTTGCAAGCGAAGCGAAAATTTTGACGGAGATAAAACACGATTCGATTTTGAAC
>JALYZF010000137.1 GCA_030948995.1 Acidobacteriota bacterium | reverse complement strand
CGATTTTCGCGGGCGTGGAAAGCGGTGTTTATGAATTGAAAATCGAGAAGCAAGGCTTCGGAAAATATGAAAAGACGGACGTGAAAATCAGCGCGGAAGATACGTCGCTTGAAATTGCCGTCGCGCTCAAAATCGGCACGGTTTCAGCGGAAGTTACCGTCGAAAATTCGGCGGAAAGCGTGAACACAGTCGAAGCCGGTTCGTCTCCTCCTGTCGCCAACGTAGAGCGTAAAACCATCGAGCGACTTCCGCTTGCAACGAAAAGAGTTGACGAAGCGATTCCGCTTGTTCCCGGTGTAATTCGCTCCTCTCGCGGCGAAATCAGTATTGACGGCGCGACCGAACAGCAAAGCTCATTCCGCGTCAACGGATTAAACGTCGCCGACCCCGCGAGCGGCAATTTTCGCCTTAACCTGCCGGTTGACGCGGTTGAATCCGTGCAGGTTTTTCGCCATCCTTATTCGGCGGAATTCGGGCAATTCACCGGCGGCGTAACCAACATCGAAACGCGACGCGGCGGTGACAAACTTCATTTTGAAATCAACGATTTTCTGCCGGATTTCCGCTTTGTCGGCGGCAAAATCGTCGGCATTCAGGACGATGCGCCGCACGTCAATTTCAATGGTCCAATCATCAAAGACCGCCTGTTTTTTTCGCAATCTTTGGGTTATACGATTTCTAAACAACCGGTGCGCGGGCTTTTCTTTCCGAACAATGAAACCATTTCGGAAGCGCAAAGCTATTTTACGCAGATTGACCAGATTTTAAGCCCGCGCCATTCGCAAGTTTTTACTTTCGGCTATTTTCCCGAACGACAAAGTTTCGTTGGTTTAGATTTTTTTCGCCCGCGCTCTGTTACGCCGAATTACAAGCAGAAAGATTTCGTCGGAACAATCCGCGACAATTTCGCCTTTGAAAACGGCAGTTTGCTGCAAACTTCCTTTTCCTATAAAAAATTCGACGCGAACGTCTGGGGACAGGGAGATGCCGACCAGAATTTAACCGTATCGGGCGAGAACGGAAATTATTTTGCGACGCAAATGCGGCGTTCCGCGCGCTTCGAGTTTTTTGAAACTTATGATTTTCCGGCACTTGAATTTTTCGGCGGTATGCACAATATCAAAACGGGATTTAATTTCACGAGCGTTTCCAACCGGATGAATTTCGCGGCGCGTCCGGTCAACATTATTCGCGCCGACGGCAGTTTAGCCGAGCGCGCGACGTTTGAAGCCGCGCCGCAATTTTCTATCACAAACCGCACTTACACGGGATTTGTGCAAGACCGTCTCGTCGCGCGACCGAATCTAAGTTTCGATTTCGGTGTTCGCATCGAAGACCAGCGAATTGCTTCCGAGCGTAATTTCGCGCCGCGCGCCGGTTTCGCCTTCTCGCCATTTACGGGCGATAAAACCGTCATTCGCGGCGGCATCGGTTTCTTTTACGACAAAGTTCCGCTCAACATTCGCGGTTTCGGAAATTATCCGGCGCGAACCGTAACCGTTTACGGCTTGGACGGTCAGACAATAATCAACCGAACTCGCTTTGAAAATATCCTTGTCGATTCGCCCGCGCTTCTTGCCCCGCTCGATTTTCGCACGGCGAAATCGGAAACCGGCTTTGTGCCGGAAAATCTGACATGGAATTTGCAGATTGACCAAATCGTCAATTCGACATTTAGCTTGCGGGCAAATTATACGCACAGCCGCACGAACCGGATTTACACCGTTCAGCCGCAAACTGATTTTTTCGGGCGCAGCGCGATTGTTTTGAGTCCCACGGGACGCGCCTCTTACGATGCGCTGGAACTAACGGCGAAATTGATGCTGCCGAAAAAACAGCCGTTTTATCTCTCTTACGTCCGCTCGAAAGCTCGCGGCGACCTCAATGATTTCAACAGCTATTACGGTGATTTCGGCGTGCCGATTGTGCGAGCAAATCAGTTTTCAAATCTTTCGACCGACGTGCCGAACCGCTTTTTAGCGTGGGGAAACATCTCTTTACCGCATAAAATTACCGCCTCGCCAATCTTGGAATGGCGAAGCGGATTTCCGTATTCGGTCGTTGACGAAAATCAAAATTTTGTCGGGACGCGCAATGCAAACAGTCGGCGTTTTCCGAAATTTTTTTCGCTCGACGCCGAGCTTTCCAAAGATTTTCAAATTACGAAAAAATATGCGATTCGGCTTTCGGTCCGCGGTTTTAACTTGACCAAACATTTCAATCCGCGCAACGTGCGAAATAATACAGGCGACTTGGCGTTCGGAGCGTTTATAAACAATTATCGGCGTTATTTTACGGGCGGATTCGATATTATTTTTTAACGGATTTATGAATGAGTTTCCGCGCGTCGCGCTCTTTGCCGACACTTTTCACGAAATCAACGGAGCGGCAAATATCCTGCGCCGACTCGCCGCTTACGCTAAAGAACACAATCGTCCGTTTCTGTGCGTTCGCGCCGGAAATGAAACGCGCTCGTGGCGCGAAGGCTCGGTTGAAATTCTTGAATTAAAGCGCAGCCGCGCGGCATTGACGCTCAACGAAGATTTACAATACGACCCGCTTTTCTGGCGTTATCACAATTTGATAAAGCAGAAATTAAAGGATTTCAAACCGGATGTTTTGCACTTAACCGGAGTCAACGACATCAGCCTGCTCGGATTCGTTTTCGCGCATTTCAAGCATTTGCCAGCCGTCGCTTCGTGGCATACGAACGCGCACGAGTATCTGGCGCAAAGAACCGTCAATCGAATTCCTTTTCTGCCAGCCGCCGTTCGGACAAAATTTAAACGCTTGATTGAAAAAAACTCACTGCGCGGCGTGATGAAAATGTATTTTCTGGCGCAGATTCAGCTTGCACCGAACGTGGAACTCGTCGAGCAAATACGCCAAATGACAAAGCGTCCGACGTTTTTGCTGGAGCGCGGCGTTGACGCGGAATTTTTTGCGCCTGAAAAGCGCCGGCGAAGCGACAAAACTTTTAATCTCGGTTTTGTCGGAAGACTCCGGTCTGAAAAAAACGTGCGATTTTTGGCAAAAGTTGATGCGGCATTACAAAAAGCCGGAGTGAGTGATTACCGTTTCATCATTGTTGGCGAGGGAAACGAAAGCGATTGGCTGCGGCATAATATAAAAAATATCCGTTTAACCGGCGTTTTGCACGGCGAGGAATTGGCGCGCGCCTACGCCGATATGGATTTGGTTGTGTTTCCGTCAAAGACAGATGCTTTCGGCAACGTCGCGCTCGAAGCGATGGCGTCGGGAGTGCCGTCAGTCGTGATGCCAGAAGGCGGTCCGAAATTTTTAATCGAACATGGAACAAACGGTTTCATTGCCCGCAATGACACAGATTTTTGTGAGATTGTCAGCCTAATGGTAAGAGAACCGGAACGATTAAATGCGATGAGAGAAAATGCGCGCGAAACGGCTTTGAAATATTCTTGGGAAAATATATTCGAGAGCGTTTTTGAAAAGTATAAATTAGCCCGAACGGTCAAAAAAAATGTTCGGGCTAGTCATTTGGATTGAGCCGGTGCCGACGGTTTTATTGGAGGATTCTTCGCAAAGCATCCGCCAATTATTTTCAGCTAGTTTAGAATTTTCTTACCTAACTGGTAAAATTATACCTTCCACTTTTTCTTTCTTTTTTTCCTTCCTAAAATTAATAACCGTTAATTGCAGGAAATAGTAGCTCACGGTCATTAAAACAAAAATGATTATAACCAAAAATTATCTAACTTATTGGAAAAATCAAATTTCATAGTCCGGGAAAATCTCGTTTAAGCGGTCGGCAACCGTTCCGGCAGCGATGTCCCGAACAGAAGTGCAGATTTTGTGGTTATTCATTGCATTGTCGTGATAATCGCTGTCTTCGGGAAAGCCGGAGGCTACTTTAGTCCAGTGATTCCTGCGTTTTTCCATAAATGCTTCGAGTGCGATTAAGTCGGCTAAACTTAATTGTTCCAGCTTTTGAACGTCATATTTCATAAAGTCAAATTCTCTCGTCTCAACTTTTAATTTCCACCTTTACGCCAAGCAAAAATCTGGCGTTTGGCATCATCGAATCATAATTTATTGTTACGCTTTCCACTTTGGCGTCGTTTTCTTCGTTAAATTCTTTGATAAGCTCAAAGATACGGCGTTCGAGTTCTTCTTTCGGCAGTCTCATTTCTAAAAAGTTTAAATCAATTTCTCGGAATAACCAATCCGGCAGCAGAGACAAAATTCTTATGGACATTTGTAACGCTCTGTTTCAGAAATTTGAAAAACGCTTTATTAAATCATAAATTAAGTGTTCAATTAAATAGATTTGACCGTTACGCCTTGTTCAGTCAATTTTTGCCGAATCGTTTTCGCAAACTCCAGCGCGTTCGCGCCATCGCCGTG
>JALYZF010000122.1 GCA_030948995.1 Acidobacteriota bacterium | reverse complement strand
GTTGTTGTATTTCTTTGGCGAGCGTGAAAGAATTGCGGCAACGGTCGGGACGAGCGGCGTGCAGGAAATAAAAGTTACAGTCAAGGGCGGTTATTCGCCGGACTTGATTATCGTCAAAAGCGGTATTCCGGTGCGTCTTAATTTTTATCGCGACGAAACCTCATCGTGCAGCGAACAGGTGGTTTTCGGCGATTTCGGCATTGCGCGGGATTTACCCGCCTACCAAACCACCCCAATCGAATTTACGCCTGATAAATCGGGCGAGTTTACATTTGCCTGCGGAATGAATATGCTGCGCGGCAAACTTATTGTCGAGCCGAATAATACCTGAAGCCCCAAGGAGGTGAAATGAAATATAAATTAACACTAGCTTTAATTACAAATTTGCTGTTTTTAATATTTGCAACGGAATCTTTCGGGCAAACTCAAAAATCAAAAACTCGTCACCCGCATAGAGATAAATCACGCCCGCAGCAACCGGCGCAAACGGGTTCCGCCGGAGATTACAATGCTCTGGTGAAAAAATTACGCGCCGGAGGAGCCACCGCTACGCCGGGCGAAAAAGTTTCACAGCCGTTTTTCTCGGTTCCGGGACGAACTCTGAAGGTCAGGGGCGAGCAGATACAAGTCTTTGAGTATCAAGCGGCGAAAACCGCCGAAGGTGAAAGCAGTAAGGTTAGCGCCAACGGTTCGCCCATTGGCACGACAATGGTAAATTGGATAGCGCCGCCGCATTTTTATAAAAGCGGCAGACTGATTGTTCTCTACATTGGCGAAAACCGGGACGTTATTAAGGCATTGGAAAACGCGCTCGGGCGGCAATTCGCGGGCAAGTGAATTTCCGTTGAATTTACTTCGGCTGAAACGAGCGGATTTAATTTTGTCCGCAAAATTAAATAACCTGCGCGGCAATCTGCTTGTCGAGCCGAATAAGCGGGAGACTTTTGATGAACCAAAATGACAATCAGGATTCGCGGCAGCAGGCGAACGACGAAAACACCGACAAAATGAGCGATGCGGAAACAGACGATAATCTCGAAGAAAGTTTTCCGGCAAGCGATCCGCCGTCGTGGACGCTCGGCTCGAATCATCGTGCCGAAACCAAGCTGGAAACGGAAACAGATAAGCGTCAAAAAGATTAAGTCGAGAAATGCGGATCGTATTTCCAATTTAGGCTAACTTATCGGTTTAAAACCGCAAGGATTAAGCGGGTATTATTTATATTGCGCCGAGTCAAATTTTATCGCTGTGGCAATTTCGTTAAATAGATTGTTTAAGAGGCTGAAGGATGCCTTTACGCGAGGAGTCTTTCCGCATGAGATGTCTTTTATCCTCGAATTGCCGTGGCGACGCATTGTGCTGTCGCCGTCCGATTTAGTAAAGAGATTATCGCTAACGAAGACTTCCCGCGTTTTAGAAGTCGGCGCGGGTTCGGGTTTTTACAGCGTTGCGGTCGCGCAAAACATTCCCGATGGAAAACTCGAACTGCTTGACTTGCAGGAAGAAATGCTGGAGAAGGCGCGCCTGAAAATGGAGTCAGCCGGTTTGAAAAATGTTGGTTACTCCCTCGCAAATGCGGGCGGGCAAATTCCGTTTGAAACAGAAAGTTTCGATGTCGTATTTATGGTAACGGTTTTGGGCGAAGTCAAAGACCAGAAATTGCTGGTTCGGGAACTCCATCGCCTGCTGCGCGGAAACGGTATCTTGTCTGTCAGCGAGCATCTGCCCGACCCTGATTTTGTTTCTTTCGAAAAATTGAGCAAACTGCTTGAAAAATACGATTTTAAGCTCAGCCGACGGTTTGGAAGAAGGTGGGCTTATACGGCGAATTTTCAAAGGTTTAATATCCAGTAAGTTACATTTATGATGACAGACGGAACGATTATACGTTTAGCATTTGTTAACCTAATTTTCCTCGCAATTTTCGGTGATACTTTACAAGTATCTTTCACGCGTTAAACAGCAACTTCTAATGATTTCGGTCGAGAAATAATAACCTAAATCTATGGGTAGCAAACAAATTTCACTTGAAATGGCGAAATTATATAAAACCGGAATGACATTGCTCGAAATAGGCAATAAATACGGAGTTACAAAGCAAAGTGTTCATAAAAGGTTGAAGGCACTCGAAATTAAATGTACTCGCCGGCAAAGAAAACCCGTTAAAATTAATAAAGCTAGTCTTAATGGTTTGTACGACAAGGATAAATTACCGCTTGCGGAACTCGCCCGCGCGTTTAATGTTTCTACAACTACAATTAACAGTGCCTTGAAACTGTACAAAATTCCAAAGCGCGAACGAATTAACAGGGGCGGCTACAAAGTTGATTTTCTAAGAAGCCTGCGGACGGGCAAGAAGAAACAAATAACGGTCAATTTAGTACGCCCACAAGCCCAGTTTCATACTGCCGCCGCTCGAATAGGGATAAAAATATCCATAAGGTCACTAGGAGCAAATAAATTTGAAGTGACTAAAGTTAGTTAAAAATTAGGTATCAAGAAAAAGGGTGAGAGAAGTTATGTCTTTATTGAAAGTTTAGGAACTTTCCACATGGTGAACAGGACAAAATAAATTTTCAGTGCTTGAGTAAACAATTTTAACTTAAAACAAAAAAACTCTTAGACTCACGTAAAAACATTCATTATCGATTAAAGCAATTCTCAATGTTTGTTTTCAGACAGTTGCTGTTTGTTATCGGACAAGTTATAAGTTCCCTAGAATACTTACAGCCCGAATTATACAGCGCCTTTAGTAACAAAATTCAAGGAATGAGATTTGCAGACTATTAATTTCGGTAATATTCGAAGGTAAATCCTTTTCTGAGTAATTTAATTAAATAAAATAAAAGTGATTCGGAACCAATTTACAACGGCTGGTTTGCATGAAGCAGTAATGAAAGTCTTTCGTTCAAATTGAAAAGAAAATTTCAACAACCAGATGCAAACGGATTTGATCTAAAGCTATAGGACTGTAGCTCTCCTCGTTTAGCTTGCACTTTAAGTGATAAATTCTAGGGAGATATAATTCCGATGTTAAAGCGATATAAGGAAATTTTATTCGGCGTGCTACTCGGCGCGGCAATGTGGATTGTAGACGCGGCGATGCACGCCGAAATCGGTGGGGAAGTCGGCTCGCACGGTTTTTGGGCGGAAATTTTCGAGCCGAATCCGACGACCGTTTTTTTTCGCCTCGTCTATTTCGTCTTAGCGGCGGCGTTCGGCACGTATCTCTGGCGAGCGAACTGGCGCGAGCGGGAAGTGCGCGCGCTTGAACAAGCGGTCGTCGCTTTTCAGCGGCAGCTTGACCGTCCCGCGCTTCGGATTTTAAGCCGCGCGCGTCAGCTTCAAAGCCGCAACTCGGTTATGCTGGACGAAACGGCGGCGCACCTGACTGACGAAATTAGTGCTGACGCGCGGCAACTAGACGAACTCGCGCAAAAATATCTGCATTTCAGCGAGCTTGTTCGCGCCGGACAAACTTCGGAAGCTGTCAAAACTTTGCAGGAACTCGAAGTCTGGCTGAACGCGCAAAACTCGAACCAACCAGTTAAATTGTGAATCAAACATCGCCCGCAAAAAAAACAAAAACCGTTCTGCTCGCCGACGACGACGATGGGCTTCGGCGCGTTTTAGAATTTCAACTCGACGAGGCAGGTTACCGCGTTTTAACCGCATCGGACGGCGCAGCCGCTCTCCAAATTTTCACCAAAGATGAAATTGATTGCGTCATTACCGATTTGCAAATGCCGAAACTCTCCGGCTTGGATTTGCTCGACCGGCTGAAAGCCGTCGCCCGCGAAACGCCGGTGATAGTTATCACGGCGTTCGGCGAAGTCGAAACGGCGGTCGCCGCGATGCGCGCCGGAGCGTTTGATTATATAACCAAGCCTTTTAACCGCGACCAAATTTTACTGAACCTCGAACGGGCGTTGAGTTATGGGGAAACGGTGGAAGAAAACATTCGCCTGCGCCGATTGGTAAACGAAAATTTCCGGCTTGAAAACGTCGTTGGCGACTCGGTGAAAATGCGCGAGGTTTTGGATTTGGTCGAGCGCGTTTCAAAAACCGACATCACGATTTTAATTACGGGCGAGTCGGGAACCGGCAAAGAACTCGTGGCTAAAGGGATTCATTTTTCCGGCAGCCGCGCTGCGCAACCTTTTATCGCCGTCAACTGCGCGGCGATTCCCGAAAGTTTAATTGAATCGGAACTTTTCGGTCACCGGCGGGGTGCGTTTACGGGCGCGAGCGCCGATGCGAAAGGGAAGTTTGAAGAGGCTGACGGCGGCACTCTTTTTCTCGATGAAATCAGCGCGATGCCTTTGGGTTTGCAGACGCGTCTGCTGAGAGTTTTGCAGGAACAGGAAATCGTTCGCCTCGGCGAAAGCAAATCGCGCAAAATTGACACTCGAATCATCACGGCGACGAATCGCAACTTGGACGTGATGATTGAAGACGGCACTTTCCGCGAAGATTTATATTTTCGCCTGGCGGTTGTGCCGATAAATCTGCCCCCCTTGCGCGAAAGGCGCGAAGACATTCCGCTATTAATCGAGTATTTTTTAGAGAGAGCCAAAAAGAAATACAAATTTGAAAATCTAAAAATCGAGCGCGAGGTTTTCGCAGCGCTCTCGAATTATTCGTTTCCCGGCAATGTCCGCGAGCTTGAAAATTTAGTCAAGCGAACAGTTGTTTTATCAAACGGCGACCGGATAACGGCTGAAGATTTGCCGGAAAATGTTCGGCAGCCGCGCCAGAATGCCGGAGGAGTGCTTTTTGAGCTGCCGCCGGACGGCGTTTCTCTTGAAGAGATGGAAAAGGAAATTTTGCGGCGCGCTCTGGAAATGACGGGCGGCAACCGGACGCACGCGGCTCGTTACCTTAACATCACGCGCAGTGCGCTTCTTTACCGGATGCAGAAATATGGGTTGGCAGCGGAAGCTCAGGCAGCTAATTCTTCTGCGAGAGGCGGGAAAGAAATCTGATGCGCTTCGATTGGTGGAAAATTGTTCTAATCGGCGGCGCAATCGTTCTCGTTTCCACGCTGCACTTTCTAACGCCGATTGACAGCACCACGGCGCACGAAGTTTATCAAAGGCTTTACTATTTGCCGGTTGTCGCAGCTGCATTATTGTTTGGCTTGCGCGGCGGACTACTTTCCGCCGCTTTTGCCAGTGCCGCATACATTCCGCATATTTTCTTTCAGTGGCATCATCAGCCTGAATACGCGCTTAATCAATACGCCGAAATTGTTTTGTTTTTTTTCTTCGCCATCGTAACCGGCGCGCTGAGCGACCGCAACCGGCGAGAACACGAACGCGGCGAGCTAATAACCGCCGAACTCGAACGCTCCTACGCGGAGTTGCGGCAGACTTTTCAGCAGCTTCTGCAAGCCGAACGCCTGAGCGCGCTCGGAGAAATCTCCGCCGGAATCGTTCATGAAATCCGCAACCCGCTCGGCGCGATCCGAGGCGCGGTCGAAATTATCGAAGATGAACTTGCGAAAAACAGCCCGCGCCGTGAATTCGCGCTGATCGCCAAACATGAAGTTGACCGGATTGAAAAGCTGGTGCAGGAATTCGTCCGCTTTGCGCGTCCGCCGAAACTCGTCCAGAATCTCGCCGACGTTAACGAATTGGTGGAATCGGTCGCCAAACTGCTTGAGCAGCAAGCAGCGGCTCAAAAAGTTACGGTAAAAAAAGAATTAGCATTTGATTTACCGCAGGTTGCACTCGACATCGAACAAATCGAACAGGTGCTGCTCAATCTCGCCATCAATGCTCTGCAAGCGATGCCCGACGGCGGTAGTCTCGTTTTTCGGACGTTTCAGGCGACAAATACCGTTACCATTGAAGTCGAAGATACCGGCGGCGGTATTCCGCAAGGCGTCATCGGGCGAGTTTTCGACCCGTTTTTTACGACCAAAGATAAAGGGTCGGGACTCGGACTTTCAGTAGCGCATAAAATCGTTATGCAACACGAAGGCAGACTCGTTGCCGAGAATACTTTACAAGGCGCAATTTTCCGGTTGATGCTCAAACAAACGGACGTTTAATTCGCCGCATTCAATTTCTTGCTGAAGGCGCTGAGGGAATAGAAGCAGCCTCGTTTTTGAACGGATAAAAAAATGTTTGGAGTCGAGAAATTAAGACCCGACTGGCGCGTAAAAACTTACGTCATACTTGTCAGCCGGATTGAAACCGGCGACGAGTTTTGGGCGGAAGCGCGCAACCTCAAAAATGCGTGGAACGAGATTGTTGCCGCATATCGCGCGTTTGATGAGCAAATTGCAACGCTCGAAACCGAACTCGCCCGGCTTAGACGTGAAAAACTCGATGAAGGAGAGGTTAAAACAACTTTGAGCCGAATCCGTGCCGAGCGCAAGGAAGGGACTTTGGCGACGTGCAAAGCGCAAAGCCCGAATGTTCTTTATAACGACCTTGAAAATCTTCGGATGGCGGTCGAAAGTGCCGTCAGCCTCACTTACAAAAACGGCGGAACGCTTCATTTCAAAAAAGGCGTTCAATCGGTAAATTTCACAAAAAGATTCAAATCGGGCGGGATAAAACTTGCGGAATTGTTGACCGAGTTAAATTCGCGCGACGCGCAATTGCGCCGGAAATCGCTTGCAATGCGCGTCGGCGTGAAAAGAGAAAGCAACCGCTCGCGCAACAAAACGCCGCTGCACTGTCATTTCCTAGTCGGCAAGTCGCGCGTTCCCGTTAAATTTACGGGCGTGTGGAGTTATTCTTTTTTCCCGGAAGCCGCATTTGTCAAAAAAGCCGCGCTCGTCGGCAAATTTTCCGCATTAAAGAATTGGCATTGGAGATTAATTTTAACCGTCGAAGAGCCGCCCGTAAAAATTATTTCCGAGCCTTTGCTGCCAACTGCCGCGATTGATTTAGGCTACCGCCGTTTTGCGGGCTACATCCGCTTTGGTTTTGTCGCCGACAGCGCGGGCAACAGATTTGAGCTGCGCCTGCCGGACGGCAATATGATTTCCGCCTACTTAAAAAATACAATCAAGTTTTTGGCGAAAAAAGGTGTGGAGAAACGATACATCACGGATTTAAAGGATTACTTCGACCGGGACGCGGCACAAGGCGCGAATCTTGAAGAAACCAAAAAGCAATTAAAAGAGATCTCCGAGGCAGCTAAGAAACGTGGAATCGAGACGCCCGAAAAATGGCGCGAAATCTTTGCCGGTCTGGCAAAAATGAGGAATCGCAGGCTGCTCAAACTAAAAAAAACTTCAAATGAAATCTTGGAAGGCGCAAATGCCGCGACCGAAAAAGTGCCGGAAGAGTTACTGGAACAAACAATCGAAATCGTTGACGGGTGGCAGGCAAAGAACGTCTACTTTGAAACCGAAAAGGAACATTTTCGGCGGAAATTTACCGGGCGGCGAAAACTGCTATACCGGCAGACGGTCAAATGGCTCGCGTCGAATTATCGGGAATTGATTTGGAAAGAAGATTTGAAGCTGCGGGAAATGGCGACTAAGGCGAAAAAAAGCTCGCGCGTGACAAATGCGGCACTCAAAGAGTCCAATAAATTCCGGCAGTGGGCGAGCCTCCACCAATTACGCCTTTTTATTAAAGAATAAACAGCCAAAACGCCCGATTGGTTACGCGCCGGGACGACCGCCGTCCGCTCGCCGCTCGTTTGTGACGAATGCGGCGGAGAAATCATCTCCGATTCGTCGGAACTGATGCTTGCTTGTGCAAACGGACACGAAAGAGACCGGGACGGGAAATGACCATTTTGCGGACTTTAATGAACTACCAGAATGGTAAAAAATTTCCGCTATGTCCAATTGAGGATGTATTTGGAGATCCACTCGAGGAGATTTATGAAAATGATGTTATATAGCGGCTTAGAAAACTTTCCGCTAAATCAGAATCTCCAGTCTCAAAAACGCCCTTTAGGAAAAGCGTTCAGGCATAACTTTTCTCCAAGAGTTTTGCATATGCATAGAGGTTCCAAGGCGTGTTGATAATAGACGGGCTGAAGACGAAGCTCAACGGTCCTCCTAGAAAATCCAAAGCCCGTCGCACCGTCGCACCGGGAACCCCGGCATTGAGGCATATAGAGGCTTGCGTGGCGCAATTAAATGCAATAAAACAATAATTCTCGCTTCGGCGCATGATTTCCATTTGAGCCTTGATTGCTGTCTCATCTAACTTTGTAAGCCGAGCAACTAACGGTTGCCCTCCTTCGCTTCCTACGTCATCCTCATATTTATTAAAAGCAGCTTTACCAAAAACGATAGCTAAGGCTTCTCCTGGCCATACGCTTAGATATGAAGAACCTGGAGGAGCACCGCCGTCTACCTTTATAGAAGCGTGTCCAACATTGTTTCCCTTTGGTTGCCAACAATAAACTTCAACTGCCATTATACACTCTCCTTTTCAATAGTTGTTTAACGCAATTTTTAGACTGCTAATAAATTACCGTTCACTACCTTATTCATCATTAAGCCACTAAATGCTGTTAGCTAGCCGCTTCACCCGACTTCCCAAAAATATATTCCCACAGCCTTTACACTTGGTCTTTCCCATACTACTACCGGCAACTGACCTTTCGCCCAATTATCCGGCATACTAGTAGTATTTTCTTGGTGAAATCTATCCCCTTCCCACAAATCAATGTGTGCATTTCCAAAACGAATAATCCCTTTTCTACCGTCAATTTGCTTTTTCATTTCGTCTTTAGAACCTTTGAAATTTTCTGCTATCCCATGTTTTCCATCTAGATACGCTCCCATATCACGTACCTCAATAAGGTATAAGTTCCCTGTATCATCTGAAAAAAAACGTGAATTTCTTCCCATTCCGGGGACACTATAATCGTCCTTCGTAATTGCAGCTCCAGACCTATTCATTGCGTAGCTTACTTGAATACAACAGGGCGGATGATACTTTGCAACCTCTCCACTTATCTTTGAATAAATCTCGTAATGATATGGATGGTTAGTTAAAAGCTGGGCAAAATCAACTAGTATTGCCATAAAATCTACTCCTGACTTTTATTTAAGATTTTGATACGAGGATTTTATACTGGAATTCCGAATATGCA
>JALYZF010000115.1 GCA_030948995.1 Acidobacteriota bacterium | reverse complement strand
CATTAACGCTCATCGAACGTGCCGTCAAAATTGACCCGACAAATTCTTCATACCTGGACAGTTTAGGCTGGGCTTATTTCAAATTGGGAAATTACACGCAAGCGGAAAAATATTTAAAACAGGCGCTCAGGTTTGATTCAACGTCCGCGACTATTCAAGAACATCTCGGCGATGTTTATCAAAAACAAGGGAAACTCGCGCTTGCCAAAACAAATTGGCAGAAATCCTTAACCATTTCTTTAGACGGCGAGCAAATTTCTCGGCTCAAATCAAAATTAAAGTCCGTTAAATAAAACGCAAGTGTTTTGCGAATATATATGGAAATTAAATCGCATTAGTGGTATGTTTTAAATAGTATATTTTGCTTCCGCAAAAGATGCCCAAAACAAAAATTTAACGAGTAAATCCTGAATTTATTCAAAACCTTAGTCCGATAAAGGCAACTGCAGCAGCGATGCGGCAGGCGCAAAATCGTGAGTCTCAAATTTTCCGTTTGAGATGGTCTGATTTCCGAAGTTGAGGTTACCGATGCACGAGAAGACTTTCCAGAATTCCTTCAAATTATTTTTATTTACTTTCTTTTTGCTGATTTCCTTTCAAAACGCTTTTTCCCAAAAAAGTTTAATTGAAAACGACAATAATTTTTATCCTTTACACGGCAGCGATGTAAAAGCCATAGCAACGACTCGTCAGCGCGTTTTTAAGGTTGAAAATCAAGGCGGCGCAAAAAGGGAACTGGAAACGGAAACTGCCGTCTCCGTTAAAATATCGACCAGCGTCCTTGATTTAGAACATCGTGTTTTTGCTCTTGTCAACGAAAGACGAGCCGAAGCAGGTTTGCCTGCGCTTGTTTGGAACAATGATGCGGCTAAAATGGCGCGAATGCATTCGGAGAATATGGCAAACTTCAAATTCTTCAGTCATATCGGACTTGACGGGAAAAAAGTGAGCGACCGCGCCGGTACAATCGGACTGAAGAATTGGCGTCAGATTGGGGAAAACATAGCGTTGAATCGCGGCTTTAAAAGCCCGTTAGAGAGCGCCGTGCAAAGCTGGATGAACTCCGCCGGACATCGTGAAAATATCTTGAAAACCGATTGGCAGAATTCCGGCGTTGGCGTTGCTGTTGCGGCAGACGGAACTTATTATTTCACGCAGGTTTTTCTTGAAAAATAAGTAATTTTGAATTTTATTGGAAGATGAAGCAAAAGTTCGATTTGCTTCATCTTTTTTCATTTTTTATTCTAAACGAATGACGGCTGAACCTTTCACGCTTCCTTCGTTTGCCAAAATAAATTTGCTTTTGCGCGTTTTAGGCAAGCGAGACGACGGTTTTCACGAACTTTGCACCGTTTTTCAAACAGTTTCCCTAAAAGATTTTCTTACCTTTAGCGCACACCGAAAATTAATTTTAACTTGTAATAATCCGAAAATTCCGACCGACGATAAAAATCTAATTATAAAAGCCGCTAAAAAATTGCGTGAGAAATATAAAATCAGGCGAGGCGCGCACATTTATCTCGAAAAAAATATTCCCGCGCCGGGCGGTCTCGGCGGCGGTTCGTCTAACGCGGCAGTTGCATTAATCGGTTTGGCAAGGCTCTGGAAAATCAAATTCAATTTGGCGGAACTCTGTGAAATCGGAAAAACGCTCGGCGCGGACGTGCCGTTTTTTTTTCGCGGCGGAACGGCAATCGGCGTCGGACGCGGAGATGAACTTTTTCCGGTAAAGGATTTAGAACCGAAATCGCTTTTGATTGTCACGCCGAATATAGCCGTTTCGACCGCCGCCGCATTCGCTCAATTAAATCTCTCCAACTTGACAAATAAACCTCCAAAAAGTATTCTTCAAATTTGTCGCGGCGAAGCTAATACGGTCGATTTGCGACAGATAGAGCCGGTAAATGACTTTGAAGATACGGTCTTTAAAATCGAACCCGAAATCGAATTTGTAAAAAAAAGGCTTTTAGACTTGGGCGCTGAAAAAGCGTTAATGTCGGGCAGCGGAGCAAGCGTTTTTGCAATTTTCGCCGATGAAGACGGGCGACAAAAGGCTTTTGAAAAATTGAAAAACGAGCAAAAAAGCTGGCGCGCTTTTACCGCACAAACCGTCGCGCGCGGCGCGTATCTGGCTTCATTAAATATTGAAAATAGTTTGCAATAGCCAAGATTCTAATTTTATTGGGGCGTAGCCAAGTGGTAAGGCACCGGTCTTTGG
>JALYZF010000094.1 GCA_030948995.1 Acidobacteriota bacterium | reverse complement strand
GACTATTAGTGATAACAATAGCGGTCTCGGCGGCGGCATTTACAATCAGGCGGGAACGCTGAATGTGACAGGTTCAACCGTCGCGGGCAACACGGCAAGTAATTCTTCCGGTAACGCCAACGGAGGCGGCATCTTCATTGTTGTCGGTTCGACGGCGACGATTACAAACTCGGCAATCGTCAGCAATACAGCCAGCAGTTCCGGTGTTAGCGGCAGCAGTTCGGGCGGCGGCATTAGCGGTTCGGCAACCATCACGAATTCAACCATTAGTGGTAATCAAGCACTTGCTTTCCCGACAGGAGCCGGAAGTGCAACCGGCGGCGGTATTTCCGGCGGCGGAACGCTTACAAACGTCACGATTGCGAACAATTTTGCGAATAGCAATGGCATCGCCATCGGCGGCGGAATTAATGTTGTCAGTCCGACAACTATTATCAGAAACAGCATCGTTGCAAACAACACCGCGACAATTAACCCGGACATTTCCGGCGCGTTCACTTCGCAGGGCAACAATCTCGTGCGAAATCGTTCGGGTAGTTCCGGCTACATCGCTTCAGATTTACCCGACGGCACAGACCCGCTACTTGACGTTTTGAAGAACAACGGCGGCTTGTCTGCCACGCACGCGCTTCTGGCTGGCTCTCCGGCAATAGACGCGGGAAACAACTCGTTTGCGACGGGAGCGAACGACCAGCGCGGTCCCGGCTTTGCCAGAATTTTCGGCAGCGCGGTTGACATCGGCGCGTTTGAAGTGCAAGGCGCAACCGCCGCTCTGGTTTCAATTGACGGGCGCGTGAAAACGGCAAGCGGGCAAGGCGTTTCAAAAGCGCAAGTTTGGATAACGAATATGGAAGGCGCAAGGTGTTTTACGCCGACCAATTCGTTCGGCTTTTATCGCTTTGAGGGCATTCCGGCAGGCGAGACTTACGTTTTCGATGTGCATCACAAACGCTATTCGTTCGTATCGCAAGTGCTGTCGGTGAACGAAGAAACAAACGGCTTGAATTTTACGGCTTTCCCTTAAAGCGAGTAAATAATCAGCGTCAGGCAAAGCGCGGAGTTGCAGATTTGAGGCAGGTTTTCAAACTGTCAAACAGCGCCTGATACTGATTCTTGATTTGCTCTGATTTAAGTCTTGTGTCGGTCAAATGTTAGCTAATTTGAAAAAGGAGTTGATTATGAATCTCGTGGTTGTTGATAGTTCTTTCGGAAAGCACGATAGCGGCGGAGTTTTAGCGACGGATCGGGCAATCCATCCGGGCGCAATTCTCGCCGGAAGCGTGGCTCAAATGGTTGAACTTGTATTAGCAAGACTTGGCTCGAGTAATAAAATTGACACCATTCGTTTTTGGGGACACGGCGGTCCGGGGCGCCAAGGAGTTGGTGTTGGAAGCAATCGACACTGGGTTAATCATCCGTTAGAACGCATTATCGGTGTAAATAGTCATGGTTTTTTGCTCAATCGCAGAGTGTTGCTACGCCTTCGCGGTAAGTTTGAGTCGTTTGGATTAGTGGAACTACACGGCTGTCATACGGGAGACCATCTTCAAGGGAAACAATTACTGCAAAGATTAAATGAAATCTGGCATGTTCCGGTTCGAGCGGCAATTGGCGATCAAGCATCTGATATGGCAGACAGATTTTTTGGAGGGGTAGTTGAAGCATATGGCGGCGGCAACAGTCATCCGGCGCGAGTTCATATGGTCCCGGCGGGAGTCAGGCAATATTGGACGGCGGCGGATTTAATAGACGACCGACCGTTTTGGAATATTTTTTGAGTCGGAAATTATTTGGAGCAAAAATGAATTTATCGAAAATGAAATTGATAATTCTGCTGCCGCTTTGTTTGATTCCGTTCGTTTCAAGCGGTTGCAGCTTTGCGTCGTCCGGTATCAACTTCGCATCATCAGCCAAAGCAGAGCAAGTCGTTCCGATTTTGGCGACGATTCCCGTTTATCCTGATTCCGTTCAGGTTAGCCGCGACCAACAAATACGTCAAACGTTTCCGATTTTTGCATTTGCTCACGCGGAGTATAAAGCCAAAGTCAATTTCGATGAATTAAAGGCTTTTTATATGAAAAGACTGGCGCAACAAGGCTGGCATTTTGAAAGCGATAAAATCAACTGGCATAACCGTCAGGATTTGGGCGGACGGATTATGAAGTTTCGCAAAGACGATTACAAACTCGATATTATTTACGCCGGAGAAAGAGCCTATTTCGGTTGGGATTATCAAATTGCGGTGAATTGGAATACTCAGGATTAGTTGCTTAGTTACAGGGAAATTAATAATTTGATATGTATCTAAATCCGATTACGCATCACGCAGTGCAGGCAAACCGGGAAGGACGACTTAGTTTCGCGCAGAGATTTTTACTTTTGTTTTCGATATTGGGACGGTTGATAGGAATTTTATTCATGGCGGCTCTGGGGTTTTTTTGCTTCACCGAGCTGGTTAAAAATATTACTGAGTTGCTCAATCAAATACCTAATTATTCAATTACCAATCTGCTGCTTTGCATTGGGGAAGCCTTTTGGGCATTTATATGTGCGTGGTCGGTCATCGGTCTTCTAAAAACTATTTTCGACATCATTATTGACATTCTTCTTGGAAAAGTTTTACTCGTTAAGGGCAACGTCAAAACGCGCGTCAAAGAGCATAGAGGCGGCAAAAGTTATCATTGCAAGATTGACGGGCAGGAAGAATTTGAAATTTCTCATCGCGTTTATAATGAATTTGGAGCGGGCGGATGGCGTCAAATTTACTTTGCGCCGAGAAGTAAAATTATGGTGAGTTTTGAGTATTACGGTCAGCATTAAATAACTTCCGCCCGGAAATATAGATTCTGTTTGAGGGAGAAAAGCAAGATGACAGAATTCCTTCTACAATCTTTCGTATGTTAAGCAAAATTCTTTTCTTTATTTTAGGCGTGATTCCATTAATGGCTGGCGGTTTAGCTCTTTTGGGCGGTGGTTTATATATGGGAAACCGAGAATATGAGCTTGCCAAAACCGGATTACCAGCCAAAGGCAGCGTTATAAAAGTTATTGAACATACATTAAGCAAAGGCGGCGCGAACTATTATCCGAAAGTTACTTTTACAACCGCTAAAGGCGAAGTTATCACTTTCGAGGCAACAGGTATTGTTGGTAGTTATAAAGTTGGAGATACGGCTGACGTAGTTTACAGTCCGCAAAATCCGCGCAACGCGGAAATAAATACATTTGCCGCAATGTGGGCGATACCTCTAATAGTAACTTTGGTCGGATTTGTCAGCTTTTGCGTCTCGATTTACATTTTATTTAACCTTTTCAGAAAATAAATTTATCTTCAACAAACTCATCGGTAATTTCTCTTATTTGTCAAAAATTCGGATTTAGATTCTTGAAAATCTCGCGCGCCGGCTGATTCCAAATCATTAAACTTAACAAAACTCAATGAAACAACTATAATCTAATTGACGGTCAATGCTAAATAAAATCAGGTAAGATAAACTTGTCCAAACTCGAAAAACCCCGCCATTTATGATTGAAAAACTAACCGTCATTTTCTTTGTTTTATTATTTCTGATAGTCGGCGTCATTCTGATTGTTTTCCCTTGGGTAAACTTCGGAATAATTAGCTGGAACAATAATTATCTGCTCGCTTTTGCGGCTCGAACGACGGGCTTGACGTTTTTGCAAACCGTTGTCGCTTCCGGCTGGATTCGCGGCGCAGTTTCCGGCTTAGGAATTTTGAATCTCTTTTTCGCCTTTTGGGAAATGGCGCATTTTAATCGGAATGTGCAAATGCTATCGGAGAGCGGCAAAAAGTAAAGAGGCGAACGTAGAAAGTAAAAAGTGAAAAAAAATGTTTCCACCCCAAAATCTCTTATTTATCTGATAACCGAAGGACAAGCAACGACGGAAAATTTCGCGAAAAAAAAAAGAGAAATTCTCAAACTCGTCGAAATCGCCCTCGCCTCGAAAATTTCGTTCATTCAAATTCGTGAAAAACAACTTCCGGCGCGGCTGGTTTTTGAACTCGCCGCAGAAGCCGCAAAGCTCGCGCGCCGCTCGAACACTAAAATTCTCGTCAACGACCGCGCCGACATTGCGCTTGCCGCGCGCGCCGACGGCGTTCATCTAACTTCCGCGTCGCTTTCCGCCCAAATTATTCGGCGCAATTTTCCGCCTCGATTTATCATCGGAGTTTCTGTTCACTCGACCAGAGATGCCAAACGCGCCGCATTGCAAGGCGCGGATTTTGTTACATTTAGCCCGATTTTCCCGACGCCCGCAAAAGAAAAATACGGCGCGCCGCAAGGTTTGAAGAAATTGCGCGAAGTTTGCGAACGCTTAAAACCTTTTCCCGTTGTCGGGCTTGGCGGAATCGATGAAAATAATTACAAATCGGTTTTAGAGAGCGGTGCGAGCGGGTTTGCCTCGATTCGATTTTTGAACAACGCGGAAAATCTGAGAAAATTAGCTGCAGAATTAATTGTTGAAAAATGAAAAGCAAAAAGGTTTTTTAATAATTAATTTTTCAATAATTAATTTTGCGTTAAGCTATGAAAACGAAATCCAAAATCCAAAATCCAAAACCCAAAATTTGTCTGACGATTGCCGGATTCGACCCGTCCGGCGGCGCTGGAATCATTGCCGATATTAAAACCTTCACGGCGTTCGGCTGCTTTGCGACCGCCGCCGTAACTTCACTGACTTTTCAAAACACTTGCGGAGTCTTCGGCGCGGAGCATCAATCTGCGAAAACTTTGCGCGGGCAAATCGAGCCGCTCGTCGAAGATTTTGAAATTTCCGCCGTTAAAACCGGAATGCTTCCGAGCCGCGAAATTATCGAAGAAACCGCACAGATTATCAAGGAAAATAAGCTGAAAAATTTGGTTGTCGATCCGGTTATACGCTCGACTTCCGGTTTTGATTTAA
Source organism: Acidobacteriota bacterium (assembly GCA_030948995.1). Classification (GTDB taxonomy): domain Bacteria; phylum Acidobacteriota; class Blastocatellia; order Pyrinomonadales; family Pyrinomonadaceae. The sequence continues at coordinate 7,601 of JALYZF010000094.1, read as the reverse complement.
TTGATGACGGCGCGCTTCGCGCTTTAATCGAAACGCTTTTTCCGCTTGCCGACATCGTAACGCCGAATTTGCCGGAAGCGGAAAAAATCGCGCAAATAAAAATTGAAAACGAAGCCGACATCGAACGAGCCGCGCGCATTATGCAGGCGTTCGGCGCAAAAAACGTTTTGATAAAAGGCGGACATTTTTTGAATGCGGAATGCGGAATGCGGAATGCGGAATTGAATGGAGTTCAAAGTTCAAAGTTCAAAGTTCAAAGTTCAAAAACCGAAGACCAAAAGCAAAAGACTGAAATTCAATCTGGAAATTCGCAATTAATGATTGCCCGCGATTATTTATTTGTCGGCGAAGATTTACATTTATTTGAAGCCGAATTTATCGAGACAAACGCCACGCACGGAACGGGCTGCACTCTTGCTTCGGCGATTGCGGCAAATTTGGCTTTGGGAAAAAATTTAATAGAAGCAGTCGGAATAGCGAAAAAATTTGTAACCGAAGCGATTCGCGCCGCGCCTAATTTAGGCAATGGAAATTCACCGATTAATCATTCGATTTTAGATTTTAGATTTTAAAATTTTGCCGCTCGTTCTCGAATCTTGAATTTAGATTTATTTGGCGGGCGTGAAAATGCTTGGCGATTGGTAAGTTACGCCGAAAGTAACGCCGGTGCGCGGGCTGTATTTTGTCAAACCGAAAATGGCGGCGGTGTCGAAACGCAGTCCCGACGCCTTGATTTGCGTTCCCAAACGAAATTGCCCGATGCTTTCAGTTCCCAAAGGCGCGTCGCCTTTGCGCGTGTTGGCGCGCCCGTTGATTTCGCCGACGATATTGATGCGGTCGGTCGCGCGATAAATTCCCGCCAGACCGTAAAGCAGAACGTCGTTTTGCGTAAAACGCTCAATCGGAGCGGTGAAAATTCCTAAACCGAGATTGCCGAAACCGTTAAAACGCGCCGTTTTGCCGAAACGTTTTCCGAATTTCTTTTGCACCAGAATTTTGCCGAAAATATTTATTTGATTTGTCCCGATGCCGCGCGCTTGGTCGGAATTCGGCAGTTGGAAACCAAACTTAAAGCCGAGCGCGGGCAAACCGCGCGTTTCATTACGCAGTTTTATTTTCGTCGAGAGTAAAAAATCGCCGAAATCGTTGGTGGAATTTCCTTTGATATTTAAGGGAATCGGCGAAGGGTTGGTCGCGGAATTTATCGCTAGAAAATTTTGCAAAACGCCTTCGATTTGAAATTCAATGTTGGAAGCAAAACCTACTTTAATACGAACGTCGCCGACGCGAGTTTGGTCGCCTTTCAAACCGGAGAGCGGAAATTTTTCGTTCTGCAGAAAATCAACGCCCGCCGATATATTGAGCGCGCCTTCTGGCGTTATATCAATATCGTCGGTCAGAAGCGGTCGCTGCTGCGCCCGAGCGCAAATGCCCGCCCACAAAATTAAAAATAGAACGGCAGAAAAGCGTTTCATACGTCGGATTTTAATTCTGACACTAAACGAAGCATTTTGTAAATCAAAAATTAAATTTTCTCCTCTACGCTCACGCTTAGTAATTTTTTCGTTTGTTTCGCTCCAGCATTATCCGCAAAGCGAGAGATTTTTCGCCTAGATTTTTCGTCAAAGCGCGTTTTTCTTCCGCGTTTTTAGAGGCGGCGGCTTTCTCACGAAGAAACCCGATTTCCCTTAAAAGCTCGACTTCTTCGGGAACAAAATTATTGCTTTTCAGAATCGAATAACCGGCGCGCATTTCCGGCGGCGCGTCGAAATATTCGTCCAAATCGAGCGGCTTGCCCGCGCCTTTTAAGTTATCGAACTCGCCCGCTTCAATCGCTTGCTTTATTTTCTCTTCAATAAATTTCTCTAAATTCATTTTCTAAACCTATCGCTTCACAAAAAACTTGCTATAAAAAATTTCGCTCAAAGCAGCTAATTTTTCAAAAAAATCTTGACAGATTTTAAAAATCCGAATAATACTTTCTAACATAAACCTTAACCGGCAATTCGAGGGAGAAAATAAAACCGTTATTTGTTTGCGGGCTTTATTTTGAATTGCCATCACTCTAAACAAAACTCTTGAGGAGAGAAAAACAATGAAAAAAATACTTTTTGTTTTAATCGCTTCGTTTTTGCTCGGCGTTTCGATTAGCGCGCAAACCAGCACACCGGCAGCTAGTCAAACCCAAACGAACGCAAAACCTAAAAAACAAATTTTCCGCGCCAACAAGGAACAAGTCTCAACGGCGCAAAAAATGCTGAAGGAAAAAGGCTTATACGCGGGCGCTGTTACCGGCAAACTTGACCCCGACACGCGCGCCGCGATTAAAAATTATCAGGGCGCCAACGGTCTTAAAAATACGGGAACTCTAAACCGTGCAACGCTCGAAAAAATGGGCGTTGTATTGACCGACGCGCAAAAGCAAATTCCCGTTTCAGCAAATTCTTTTGCGAGCAGCGACAGCGGTAAAGCGGGAAAATCTGACAAACCAAAACGCGGCGCAGTTTTCCGCGCAAACAAAGACCAAGTGATGCAAGCGCAAAAAATTCTCAAAGCCAAAGGAATGTATAGCGGCGAGGAAACCGGAAAGCTAGACGACGCAACGCGCGAAGGCTTGAAGAAATTTCAAGAAGCGAATAATTTAAAAGTTACCGGCACGCTTAACCAAGTTACGCTCGAAAAATTGGGCGTCATTTTAACCGATAAACAAAAGGAAATGGGCGTTAAAAGTCCAGATATGTAAATTTTGGGTAAAGCAATTAAAAAAGTGCGGCTGGATTTGCAGCCGCACTTTTTTTCTAAATTAATTTAGTCTTTGTTTCCGCAATATTATTTAACTTTATCATAGATTTTCACGCGCAAATTATCTTCTAATTCTCTTGTTTCCTTCAACAGAAAACCGCTCAAAAAATCTTCCGGCATAAAAGTATCGGCGTCTGAGATGCTTTCGGGAATCTCTGTTACAATCCATCGTTCGATTACGTCCGCAAAATTCTCGTAAGTTTTCGCGCCGCCGATAATGAACAAATCGCAGCTTAAATATCTCGACAACGACAAAATTTCTTCACGGCTACGCAGAAGCAAAACGTTCGGTTGATTCTCTATGCCGGACGCGCGGCTCAAGACGATATTCAAGCGATTCGGAAGAGGCTTGCCGATTGATTTCCAAGTGTTAAAACCCATCAAAACTGCCTTACCCGAAGTCGTCTGTTTGAAAAATTTCAAATCCGACGAATAATGCCACGGCAGTTTCTCGTCTCTGCCGATAGCGAAGTTTTTTGCAATTGCCACGATTGCCGTAATTTTCATTTAATTTATCTTCTCGCCTTTATAAACCGATATTTCCGAGCCTCTCGCCAGAAAAATTGTTTCCGGTTGGGCGGCAGATAAAAACGCAAATTTTTTGCCGTATGTGAAATCGAAATCAACATCAATTTTCGCGCCGCCGACGGCAAACAAATTCCATTTCGGATGCTCGACTTTATATTCATCCGTGCGTGCCGCGCCGCGTTTTGTATAGCCCCAATAATGTTCGATAATAAATTCGCCGTGTGAATTTTCTGCGGGAACATCCAAATTTTCGCCGATTTCTACCGAGATACGATTTTGGCAAACGGCTTTTGACCAAAAATAAGCGAGCCGGTTTTCGCTCCGCTCGTGCCGCATCGTCCAAGTTTCATAAGGCTCGCCGTAAAATGTCCTGGCGACAATCGAAATTGCGCGACGCGGAACAATTTCTTTGACAAAAACTACGCCGCGACGAATTTCATTATTCACTTTTCGCCTGACGTAAAAGCGCAAGTTTACCTCTTCAAAGTTCGCGTGAAAGGGAACGGACACGCCTAAAACTTTTGCATTTAAAAATTTAAAAGCAACAAGGCTGGCGTAGCATTTACCTTCATAAAAATCAATTTCGGTTTCCTTCGGCACGAATTCCGCCAGAAGCGACGGCTCAATTTCATAATTCGCCATCACTAAATCCTGCCATTTTGCGGTTAGAAATTTCTTCATTCTTTTTACAAAACTATACGCTTGTCGCCCGCGCGCCGCGTAATGCGCTCGCGGTCGAAATATTCGAGAAGCGGAATCGCGTATTTGCGCGAAACGCCTGCGATTAGCTTGAAAGCTGCCACGTCAATCAAGCGGTCTGAAGTTTTTGCGGCAAATTCCTTTACGCCTTTAACTAAATCGTCAATCACGCTTTTTGTAAAATAAAAATCTTCCGTGATTTTGACGATTTCGCCCGAATTGAGAAGAAGCTGAAAAATTTTCCGCGCTTGCGGGCGGCTTAATTTTGTGTTTTGCGCTGCTTCCGTCAGAGCGCTGTCAAGCGTCGGCACTTCAAGGCGCGCCGCTTTATAAATTTTTTCTAATCGCTCGCGCAAAATTTTTTCTTCGCCCGACAATTCAAGATTGTGCGAAGTGAGGCGAACCGAATCTTTTTCCGATACAATCGCTCCGCTTTTTTCAAGACTTTGCAGCGCCGCTTTAAAAATCTCAGTCGAATGGCGCGAAAAGATTTTCTCGCGCAGGGTTTCGCGCAAAATTCCTTTTGCAAGCGGTTCTCCGGCGTGATGATTTTTGATTTCAGCGAGCGTTTTCGCTTTTAGGTTTTCAAACGGCGCGCGCGCAATATAAAAATTTTCAGCCTCGACAATCTCCTTTTTCTCAATATTTTCGGCAATTGCTTTCTCCAAAATTTCACCGCGCCAACCTGTGCGCGCCCGCAAATTGGCAAAAGTTAAACCGAAACCGTCGGCAGTTTCGAGAAAAAGTTTTATCTGTCGTGCTTTATCCGTTTCGGTTTCGATTAAATTTTGTAAATACCGACGAAATTTTGTCGTATCTTTTCGCCGGTGTTTCACTCCGAGATTGTCCAAAACTTTTCCGCCTGCGATTGTAATCTGCGGCGAATAACTGCGGATAATAAATCTTTCGCCCGGAATGGCGACAATCGGAATTTCGAGCCGCAGTTGCGCGAAATCTTTTTCGCCAGCCGCGATTTCGTTTTTCTCATTTAGGATCTGGATTCTTGCCAAAGCCTCGATTGTGCCGATGTGCAGACGAATTCTCTGACGAGATTTTAATGCGCGCTTCGCGTCGCGCAATACTTCAATTTCCGCGTCGAGAATCTGTGTTGGAAGTAAAACGCTTATCTCGCACAAAACCATTCCGCGTTCTATTTGAGAATGCTCGATGCCGCCTAAATTAACTGCCGTTCGCTGACCGGAATGCACCGATTTGACGACTTTTCCGTGTGTGTGCAGACCGCGAACGCGAACCTTTTTTCGAGCGGGCAAAATTTCCATTTCGTCCGATTCGCGTATTTCGCCCGACACAAGTGTTCCGGTTGCGACCGCGCCGAAACCTTTGACGGAAAAACTCCGGTCAATCGGTAAGCGCGCAATTGTTTCATTTGTTCGCGCCGGAATTTTCAAAGAAATTTCGTGCAGTATTTTTTTGAAATCTTCGATGCCTGCGCCGGTTTTCGCGCTGACGGAAAGCACGGGCGCGTTTTCAAGAAAAGAATTCTGCACAAGCTCGGCAACATCCAGTTTGACTAATTCGAGCAGTTCTTCATCGCCAATCAAATCGGTTTTTGTCAAAACGATCAAGCCGCTTTTTATCTCAAGAAGACGGCAAATTTCAAAATGCTCGCGCGTTTGCGGCATCACGCCTTCGTCGGCAGCGACGACAAGCGCGACAATATCTATGCCGGATGCGCCCGCCAACATATTTTTGACAAATTTTTCGTGTCCCGGAACGTCAACGAAATCGACACGCACATCACCCAAGTCGAGTTCGGCGAAACCGATGTCGATCGTAATTCCGCGCTGCTTTTCTTCCGGCAGACGGTCGGCGTCAACGCCGGTCAGAGCTTTGACAAGCGCGGTTTTTCCGTGATCGATGTGTCCGGCTGTGCCTACGATTAAGTCCAAAGTCTTAAGTCCCAAGTCGAAATTGAATGTAATTTAAATAAAAACTTATTCGACAATTGAAAAATTAATCCACTGCGTTGCAGTTTGTTTTGAAAAATTATCCGTAACGGTAACTTCCAAAACGTAATCTCCCGGCTCGAATTCGTTTTTGAGAATTATCGCGCCCGTCGTTCGCAGATGCGTAAAATCGGTTTGTCCATTGGTTTTTACGGGAAGGGTTTTTCCTTCGACAAAAGTTTTTCCGTTGCGGAGAAGTTTCATCTGCATCGTCAACTGCGGAGCGTTTTGCGATTTATCGACTTTGGCGTTGTAGATTTCAAAGCCGTAACGCAAGTATGTGCCGCGCTTGAATTGCCGGAGAGTGGTATCGTAAAGCGAAGAGGCAACCGCTTCATTCTGTTCGGCAGCGGTCACTTGCACGGGAGTTTTACTTTGTTGGAGGCTTTGCCACTGCGCCGGCGTCAAATTTTCCAGCGACAAATTTGAAAGCGTTACGGTTTCTTTTTTCAAAACCGGAACTTTGATAAATTGACCGGCAGAACCGACCTTGTCCGAATTCGTATCGCGCAAAACCGTGCGAAGCTGATAGACTCCGGCTCGTTTGACGGGCAGAATCAGCGTGTAAACAAATCCTTTATCGAGCATCGTTTGATAAGTCGCGCCTTTGACTTTGATTGTATAAGTTTTCGCCGTCTGTTCGACCGGAACGCCGTCGCTGCCGAATGCGACCGCAACCGCGTCAAAGGTAGCTTTCTGCCAGCCTTCGGCGTCGGTCGAAAATTTCAAATCTTTAGCGTCAATGTGCAGCAGCGAGCGAATATACGAGCCTTCGTCAGCGTCGTCGGCAAATGAGGCATTTAACTTCAACCCGATTTCGTTTGAAGAAAACGGCGAAGTCAAAGCCTTTGTAATTTTTTGTTGCGCGGTTTGACTCTCTGATTTTTGCGCTTCGTTTAAGGTGTTGAAAAAACCGCTTCGGTAGCTGACTTTCAGATTTGCGCGTTTAACCTTAATTTCGATTTTATTAAATTTCAATTTTTCCGAATTAAAAGTGTCCGATTCCGGTTGATAGCCGATTAAATAATAGCCGGTTTCGTCTTCCAGAACTCGTCTCAAACCGTAATTCAAATCGTTGTTATTAAGATACGCTTTGCCGCCCGTCTGTTCCGCCAGATAAACGAGTCCTTCCTGCGAATTGTAAAAATCGCTTTCGCGTTCGGCGACTTTTTTGTCAATTTGGTCGGGGCGCAATTCGGTTGTACTGTCGGATGCTTGAAGACCTAGATTTCCCAAACCTTTCGTATCAACTGAATAAATTACCACCGACGAGCGATTAGCTAAATCAATGAGTTTTTGCATACCGAGCCGCACGGCGTCGGCAAACGAGCTTTTCTCCGCGCTGAAAATCTTGATGCCGTCCGAGAAAAGCATAATCGTTTTTCTGCCCGGCAAGCCGCGCATTCCGTTTATTGTGTAATTTATCGTGCCGAGCGTGGCGACGGCGAAAGAGCTTTGGCGAAACTCTGCCGAATTGTTCGTGATATTGGTTACGCGCGGGCTGACCTCACGCATATGCGGCGTGTATTTGCCGCCGGTGGCAATCCGGTTGACGTCGTCGGTCGTTCGCTCGGTTATATCTTGCGCGTCGGTTGCGACCGGTTT
>JALYZF010000083.1 GCA_030948995.1 Acidobacteriota bacterium | reverse complement strand
ACGCCAGCCGCAAGACGCGCATTGCAAGAGGTTCGGGTTCGACAATAACGGAAGTCAACGGGTTGATTCGTCAATACGAGCAGATGAAGAAAATGATGCAGCAGATGAATCGCGGCGGACTTTTCTCGAAACTCGCGGGCAAAGCAATGGGCGGAATGGGCGGCGGTTTAGGCAGTTTACTTGGCGGCGGAATGGGCGGAATGTTTGGCGGCGGTAACGGCGGCGGACAGGAAGATTTTGACAACAGCTATGACGAAACGAAAGATTCGTTATCGAAAAGATTAAAGAAGAAAAAGAGACACAAGAAAAGGAAGTAATGGTAAATGCTAAATGGTAAATGGTAAATCTAACATAAGATCTCCATTTACCATTAACCGCTTACCATTTACCATTAAAAAAATATGTTAGGAATCAGTTTAATGAGAATGGGCGCGAAGAAAAAACCTTTCTATCGCTTGGTTGTAAAGGAAAAGCGTTCCAAACGCGACGGGAAATATCTTGAAAACGTCGGAACATACAATCCGATGGCTGACCCGGCGGAAGTGAACTTAAAACACGACCGCATCCAGTATTGGATTAGCGTCGGCGCGCAGCCGACCGAAACGGTTGCGAGTTTAATAAAACACAACCCGGAACAAACCGAAGAGCAAAAAGCCGAAGCATTGCAGGCAAAGACGAGCAAAGCGGAAGCGGCAAAAGCGGCGAAAGAAGAAGAGAAGAGAGCTAAGGCTGCAAAGCTGGAAGCTGAAAAAGCCGAAGCCGCCAGAGCCGAAGCTGAAAAAGCCGAAGCTGAGAAAGCCGAAGCCGAAAAAGCAGAGGCTGCCGCGAAAGCCGAAACCGAACAGGCTGAGGTTGCGAATACTGAAAACACGGAAGAAGCTAAGCCGGAAGAAACCGCAACTGGAACGAGCGAGCAATAATCGGCAAGCCGCGAGTATTTTCTGCTTTTGCGGCGTATCGTTTATTGTTCGCCGTCCATTTAAGTTTATGAAAGAAGCTGTTGAAAAACTTATCAAAAAGCTGGTTGGCGAGCCTGATGCGGTCGAGGTTTCCGAAGAAGCGGGCGATAGGGCAACCGTTATAAAAGTGCGTGTCGGCGAAAACGATATGGGCAGAATCATCGGGCGCGAAGGTCGGACGATTAAAGCCGTTCGCAGTCTTCTTTTCTACGCGGGACAAAAACAGGGCAAACGGTTCGTTTTGGATATTGTCGAATAGATAGTTTATGGAGTTTTTAGAGTAGAGAGTTTGGAGAGTCGAAGGAATTTTTACTCTACAAACTTTATAGGCTTTACGAACTCTAAAAACTCTATGGATTTAGTTGCAATTGCTAGACTCATTAAATCGCGCGGCTTGCGCGGCGAGATTGTCGGCGACGTTTTGACTGATTTCCCCGAACGATTTGAAAATTTAGAAAAGGTTTTTGCGGTTGGCGCGGGCGGCGAAACTTCGGAACTAGAAATCGAAAAATTTTGGTTTCAGAAAAACAGAATCGTTTTGAAATTCAAAAATTTCGATACAATTGAAGCGGCGGAAACTTTACGCGGCTGCGAGATTTGCGTTCCCGAAGCGGAAGTTGTCGAACTCGAAGAAGGCGAGTTTTTTGATTGGGAATTAGAAGGCTGCATGGTTGAAACTCTGGACGGCGAAACGCTCGGCACGGTTCAGGAGTTGATGCGAACCGGCGCAACTGAAATTTTAGTCGTCAAAGGCGCGGAGAAAGAATATTTGATTCCGTTTGCCGAAAAGATTTGCACGGAAGTTGACGTTGAAAAAAAGCTGATTCGCGTTGATGCGCCCGAAGGACTCTTGGAATTCTAGATTTTGGATTTGCGGTTTTAGATTAAAAAACAAATCTAAAATCTAAACCGGAAATCTAAAATGTTAAAAATTGATGTTTTGACAATTTTCCCCGAATTTTTCCGCGAGGTTTTCGATTTTGGAATAATTCGCCGCGCGCGGGCGGCGCAGATTGTTGAAATAAACGTCCACGATTTGCGCGAATATACGACGGACAAACATCGTATGACCGACGACCGACCGTTCGGCGGCGGCGATGGAATGGTTTTGAAGTGCGAGCCGATTTTTGCCGCGATTGAAAATTTAATCGGAACTTGCGAGCGGGAAAATTATCCGCAAGGGACAAGAGTTGTTTTGCTTTCGCCACAAGGTCGCGTTTTCAAACAATCGACGGCGAAGGAATTTGCCATTGATGCGAAACACATCGTTTTGATTTGCGGTCGCTACGAAGGCGTTGACGAACGAGTGAATGATGCGCTTGTAACAGACGAAATCTCGATTGGAGATTATGTTTTATCTGGCGGCGAACCGGCGGCGATTGTTTTAACCGACGCGATTGTGCGGCTTTTGCCGAACGCTCTGGGCAGCGAAACGTCTGCGGAAAACGATTCGTTTTCAGACGGTTTGTTAGATTGCCCGCATTACACGCAGCCGAGAGATTTTCGCGGAATGCGCGTGCCGGAAGTTCTGCTCGGCGGCAATCACGCCGAAATCGAACGATGGCGTAAAGAAAAGGCTTTAGAGAAAACAAAAAAGATTAGAAAAGATTTATTAGAAAGGAGTTAGGTGATAGGTGGTAGGTGATAGGAAATGAAATTAGTTTCATCCTTCATCCTTCATCCTTCATCCTTCAAAAAAGATGAACCGATTAGATTCAGTAGAAAAATTACAAATAAAAGATACGATTCCGCAATTTCAATCGGGCGACAGCATTCGCGTCCACGTTCGGATTCAGGAAGGCAACAAGGAACGTCTCCAAGTTTTTGAAGGCATCGTAATTGCCCGCAAACACGGCGGCATACGCGAAACCGTTACGGTCAGAAAGGTGAGCTTCGGCGTCGGCGTCGAGCGCATTTTCCCGATTAATGCGACCGTTATCGACCACATCGACGTTGTGCGACGCGGCAAAGTTCGACGCGCTAAACTTTATTACCTGCGTGATTTACGCGGTAAAGCCGCTCGCATCACCGAGCGGGACACGCGCAACAAGGATGCTGCCAAAGCCGCGAAAGCCAAGCAGTAGTAAAACTTTAAATCAATAGGACGCGGACAAACGCGAATTAAACGGATTGACGCGGATTTTTTATAAAAGATTTATCCGCGTTAATCCGCCGAATCTGTGTTCATCCGCGTCCTATTTTCTTTTATGAAAATCGGCATCGAGTTTGAAAATCAGGCAATCGCCGACGGTTACAAATTTATCGCCGGAGTCGATGAAGTCGGGCGCGGCTGTCTGGCGGGCGCGGTCGTCGCGGCGGCTTGCATTCTGGATTTATCAAAACCTCTGCCCGAAGGCTTAAACGATTCCAAAAAACTCTCCGCCAAGCGCCGCGAAATTCTCGACGTAGAAATCCGCGCCAATGCTCTGGCTTTCTCAATCGCGCAAATCGAAGCCGACGAAATTGACCGAATAAATATTCTTCAAGCGACAAAAAAAGCAATGCGGCTGGCGATTGCGGCTCTTAATCCGCCAGCCGATTTTCTGCTCGTCGATGCCGTCCAGTTAAAAGAAATAAATTTGCCGCAAAAAGCCATCATCCACGGCGACGCCATTTCCGCCTCTATCGCCGCCGCGTCCATCATCGCCAAAGTTTACCGCGACCGTCTGATGCTGGAAATAGACAAACTCTATCCCGTTTACGGCTTCGCCAAGCACGTCGGCTACGGCACAAAAGCGCATTTTGAAGCCCTGCGCGCGCATGGCGCATGCGACATTCACCGCAAATCCTTTCGCGGTGTTCTGTAAATTTTCACCAAAATATTTATTCGGCATAATTAATTATGCCGAATTACATTTCGACCGCCGAAACAAAATAAAGACCGTATTTTTATTGACTGTCAAGTAAGAAATGAAGTATAAAAACTTTACATAAGAGAACTGAAATTTAGTGAAATACAAAGTTCGGCAATTTCCTTTAATGTTCAAGGTCAGTTAAGTTTCAGCCTTACAACTAAAAAAGAGGTGAGCAGTTATGAAGGTAATACGATTGACTTACACGTTAACAGCGTTTTGTTTTAGCTTGATTATTGCTGCGATTTCAGTATTTGCCCAACAAGATAATTCAGAGGTAATACGAGTTACTACGAGAGTGGTATCGGTTGACGTTCTCGTAACGGACAAGCGAACCGGAGCGCGTGTTGAAGACTTAAAACGGGAAAATTTCGAGGTGCTTGACGACGGTCGTCCTGTTTCGATTACGCATTTCAGTCAAGGCGCTGACCCGAATCGCCCGCTCGCCTTAATTCTGTTTGTGAATGTCAGACATACGACTAAAGCGGTAGTACCTCGGCTGCGCGAAGCACTGCGACAAGCGTTGCTACGATTGCAGCCCGAAGATGAAGTCGCGGTCTTTGCGTTTTGGCGAAAGGGCGAGATGCTGCAGGAATTGACGCGCGACCGAACAAAGATTTTGCAGGCGCTCGAAAAAACTGTAGAGGTGCAAAGGGAGCAGGACAGCAAAAACGGTGCCTCTTCCTTCGACAGCATTATGTCTGAAACCTTTCTTGCCGGACTGCAGCACGCGCAGGAACGTCGCCCGCAATCACGCATCGCGCTGGTCGGCATCGACGATGATTTAAACGCCACTCCGCGTGCGATAGTTGAGCGCACGGCGGAAACGCTCGTTGCGTCCGGCGCACAGGTGAGCGGACTCATAAAGGTGAGCGGCGCGTTTGCTACGACGATGAAACATTGGAAGCGCGCGGTAGATACGGCGGGTTTGTCTGCCTATAGACCGGGCGAGAATCTCGAATACTACAGCGCGCAAACCGGAGGCGAAATCGTCAATGTTAAAGGCGATGATTACAGTGCGGCATTAGAGCAAGTCATTGGGAATTTGGTTGGGCGATACAGTCTCGGCTTTGTGCTGGAAGAAAATCGCTTGGACGGGAAATTTCATAAGCTGACCGTTAAAGTCAAACTTCCAAATGCTGAAGACAAGAAACAAAAGATTTTGGTTCGTGCGCGTAAAGGTTATTTTGCCCGCAAAGAAGGAAAATAAGATGAATCATCGTTTTGATTCACAGTTAGCGCGCTGCCGAACAAGTCACTAGACGCGAGCGCGCGGGCAGCTAATTTTATTTAGCTTGTGTGTTAAAGTCTGACTTGCGTGACGGCGGTTTCCGACCACGTCATCTTAGCCGTTAGGCTGCTCCGGTTTTATTAAACTTAGTCGCTAACTCTAGAAAGTAAGTATTACTTATGAAAAAGAATTTTGTCCAAACGCTATTGTTAATAATCGGCTTCATCTGCCTTTCCCAGACGGTTTTATCACAAAATACTGCTGCTCCGTCTGCTCGCGCCGAGTCGGAAAAGGCTATTCGCGCCGCGCTCTATGAAATATCGGTAGCGACGCAAAGCGGCGATGCTAAAACATTCAAGAGGTATGCTGCACAGCGCACCTTAAAATTCTACGATTTGCTGGTTGTAGAACTAATGAAAAATCCAAAGCTAAAGGAACAGCTAGGACAGGTTAAGGTGACCAACGGTGATAACTTTATTGATTTCAGTTTTCGTAGTGTCGCGCAACGAGCATCTGCTACGCCTCGCTCGAAAATAGAGGAATTTGCCCGTGAGTATCAAAAATCTCCGTTGACTTTTGTTAGCGACACCGAAGCGAAGGTAGAAACAAAAGCCGGAATGCTCAAAATGGTGCGAGAAGCGGACGAGTGGAAAGTGGACGGCACGGACGGGTTGAAAAAGGTTTTGCTTGCATCGCTGCCGCTTAGCGCAGAAAGCAAAGAAAAGTTAGAAAAGTTTTAGCGCACACGCAGCCCAACAATTCAATGGACGTGAGGTCGAAACAGCTACTTTGTTATTTCAATCGAAATTTGAGTTGCTCGACAGGAATTGTTTGACACTGTGTTTTTTACATTTTACAGTTAGGTCGTTAGGCGTAAATGCTGAACCAGAGCTTGCTTTATGTATATTGACGACTTTATATGGCTGCCGAGCATACTCGATAAAATAGAAGTCAAACATCAAGTTTCGCAAGATGAAGTTGAAGAGGTTTTCTTTAATCGTCCGCGTTATCGTTTCGTTGAATTAGGACATCAAAAGGGCGAAGATGTCTATTCGGCAAGCGGGCAGAATGAAGCAGGTCGTTATTTAATTATATTTTTTATCCACAAGTCATCGAACACGGCTTTAATTTTAAGCGCGCGAGATATGGATAAAAAAGAGCGTAAGCGTTATGAGCAAAAATAAAAACACACAACCGACGAGCATTTCACAGGCGCAGACATTAGAAGAAATCGGCGAGTTTTGGGACGCGCACAGCTTGGACGACTATTGGGATAAAACCTGCGAAGCTCAATTTGAAGTGAGAGCCAAACAAAGAAAACGTATTACGCTTGAGCCGCAAATTTATAAACAACTTGAAGCCGAAGCGCGCATTCGCGGCGTCGTTCCTGAAACATTGGTCAACCTTTGGCTAGCTGAAAAGTTGCAAACGTCGAAATAAACACCGCTCTGAACAAGGCATTAAGCCGAGACGCGGGCAGCTATCTTCTTAAGAACGTCGCCCGTTTTTCTAACGCTGTTTGCAGCCGATTTCACCCTTACGTCTACTCCGGCGTTTTCTTACATCTATCTAGAGATTGCATAACATCAAAAAAATCACTTTAGCCCCGCAACTTTTTTCTGCTTAAAGACAATAAGAAGCAGACGAATTATTTTAGAGTTTTCTTGCGAGATTGATTTGAACCCGAATATCGAAAGCAATTTGATTGAGAAAATCGCGCAAGGCGACGAGATTGCTTTTGAAGAAGTTTACCGTCGTTATAGAACGCGCGTTTACGGCTTTATCCACCGAATGACAACGAATCAAACTGCCGCTGAAGACATCGCGCACGAAACGTTTTTGGTTTTGATTGAACATCCCGAACGCTTTAATGCGGAACGCGCATCGATTTTAACTTTTCTTTGCGCCGTCGCCCGCAATTTGGTGATGAATCATCTGCGGCGTAAACATAATTCTGATGTTGGATTTAACGAGTTTGAAAATTTTGACGCTTTGGAAGACACGGCGGAAAGCAATCCGTTGACCAATTTGCTTAATCAGGAATTGGCGGCGCGTGTTGATGCGTGCATTGCCGCCTTGCCGCCTTTACAGCGCGAAGTGATTATCCTTCGCCAATTCCAAGAGCTTTCATACGAGGAAATAGCGACCGTTACCGAAGCCGACTTGAGCGCGGTAAAGGCGCGTCTGCATCGAGCGCGACAAACTTTAGCCAAAGGGCTTGCCGCTTACGTCGCGTCGCCGAACAATAATAAACACTATGAATTGCATTGAAACAAAAAAAAATATCGAAGCATTACTCGATGGCGAGCTTGAAGATGAAATCAAAGATGCCGTCGAACATCATCTGTGGATTTGCGCGCCTTGTCGCGGTTTGCGTGAGGAGACGGCATCTCTGTCGGGTTTATTACAAACAAGTCGAATTGATTTGCCTTCGGCTGAACTCGACCGGCGAGTGATGAAATCGTTTAAAAATCATCGTGCATCGAGTTGGTCTTGGCGGCGCGTAGTTTTCGGCGCATTCGTCATTCCCAAACCTGTTTTTGCGACGCTTTTAATTTTAGCGATGGCGGGATTGTGGCTTTCGTTTCAGGTTGGAAAAATAAGTTCGACAACAATTTCGATGATGTCGCCTTCGGTTAATACAAACGAAATTCCCGTCTCGATGCCCGCCGAAACAAAAACTCAAACTGTCTTGGTCGAAGTTCCCGTAATCAAGGAAAAAATTGTTACGCGCACTGTTTATGTCCGCGATGAAAAAAATAATAAAAACGAAAAAATTAAATCTTCCGCCGATTCGCGGCAAAGCAATTTGCCGTTATACGGCTCGACAGTTGCCGAAAACGGCTTTTTTACCGATGTCAGTTTGAAAGGGTTTCAGCCGTCGGCGGAGATACACGCAAGAATTATTAAAGAGGTAAAAGAAGATGAAAAATAAATTTTTGATAATCGCAATTTTAGCTTTCGGTTGTTTTTTTGCAGTTGCCACCGGCGTCAAAGCCCAGCAAAGTTCCGTCAGCTTCAATAAAAAAGGCATCTCGCTGATTTTCAATATCAAGACGACTTCGCCTGACGCGAGCCGTCAGTCGTTCGGCAGCGTTTATTTTACAGGCTATGACGACGGCGAAAAAGAAAGCCGCGTTCACCGCGTTTTGGCGGACAGAGCGAGCGGCGAATATTTCGGTTACGACTTAGTTGTCGAAGCGGACGCTGCGCCGAACAAATTCAAAGTTTCCATCAGACCGCTCTCGATAACGCCGCCCGAACAAATGCATTTGAACGATTTGACGGCGCGTTCGCTACCGAAATATCCCGAAGATATGATTGTCGAAGACGGCGACACAATTTCTTTGGACGTTCTGGTTAATCCGCAGACAAAAGTTAAAATCGCAGATTTAATAAAAATCACGACGAAAAAACCGCAGTCGGATTCTCCAGTATTTAACACGACGTTCAATTCGGGTTTCAGCACGAGCGCGGGTTTCGACTCAAATGACAGTTCAACGAGCAAACAAAATCCGCAAGATTTCACGCTCGACGCAGTTAAGATGCGTTTGACTAAGCCTAAATTACTTGTGGGCGGCGCGGTCAGTCCGATTCGCGGAAGCAAATTCAACGGCATTATCGAAGGTTCAGTGCTTTATATTTATGTTCCCGAAAAGGGTCGCTTTATTCTCTCGCTTTTCCAGCGCGACGGCTTTAATTTTCAAAAAGACGCGGTAATGGAAAACAATAAAATTTCCTTTCAATCGAACGGCGAGCGTTACGAATTGATTTCCGACGCGCCGATTACAAGCGGCGGCGGAAATTGGAATTTGTGGATTTTCAACGACGCCGGTTATAAACCGGACGAGACTTTTGGTTATGCATCCGTTGATTACATTCAATATGGAGCGGCGGACGCGGTCGATTATCTTTTGACGAGAAAACAGCGGCGACTCAATTCAAATTCGTCGGCTCAAGAAACGCCAAAAGCAGTTTACCAAAAGTGGTTAAACGAAGATGTCCGTTATATCGCAACCGACGCGGAAAAGCAGTCGTTTTCTCAGCTAAAGACCGACGAAGAACGCGAACAGTTTATCGAATCGTTCTGGCAGCGGCGCGACCCGAAACCGGAAACGAAAGAAAACGAATTTCGGCGTGAATACTACAATCGCATCGCTTACGCCAATCAGAATTTCGCTTTCGGCGAAACTGTCGGCTATCTGACCGACCGCGGGCGTGTTTATATTATTCACGGCAAACCGGATGAAATTCAAAAAAACGGCTCGGTAGAAGTTTGGACGTATAAATCTCTGGCAGGAGTCGGCAATAATATCAAGTTTGAGTTTGTCGATACTGCGAAAAACGGAGATTTTCGGTTGCGGTAGTAAAATCTATGTCAATCGAGAACTAAAACTTATTTTGAAATCCTCGTCCAAGACGACGTTAAATTAAGCGAAAAACAATGGAACGAAGCCGCCGCGCTCTGGGAAAAAGTCGTCGCGACGAATCCGGTTAACGGTGAATACTGGATACGACTAGCGGACGCCCGCTATAACTTAAAAGACTTCAAAAACGCGATACACGCTTATGAGAAAGCATTCGAGTTTAAGGCGGGCAACTATTACAATTCGGCTTATAACATTGCCTGTTCCTACGCGCTGCTCGGCGATAAGCAAAACGCTTTGACATGGCTCGAAAAATCAATCGTCGCAGGATTTCCAAATTTGGAAGCCGCACGCAAAGATGCCGACTTGCAGTCTCTTCGCGATGAGCCGCGTTTCAAGAAGTTGACCGCTGCCGAAGATGTATCGAAAATGTCGCGCGATGAAGGCTGGAGATATGATTTGCAGTTTTCGGCGCGCGAGGTGAAGCGCAAGGCTTATCCAACTTTTCTCAAAACATCCGGCAAAGAGTTTGACGCCGCCGTCAAAGTGCTAAACGACGCGATTCCCAAACTGACCGATACGCAAATCCGCATCGAGATGGCAAAACTGATGCAGCTGGTCGGCGACGGACATACCGCTTTTTATGACCAAATCGGACCCGAGTCGTTACCCATGCAGTTTTATCTTTTCGATGAAGGCTTGTTTATCATCTCTGCCGAACCGAAATATAAAGATTTGCTCGGCGCACAAATCTTAAAATTCGGCGACCGGACGACGAATGAAATCGTGCAGGCGCTCGACCCTTTTATCCCACGCGATAATCAGATTTGGATAAAGCAGGTTGCGCCTTACCGAATGCGAAGTTTGCCGCTGCTTAAGGCGCTCGGTTTAATTCCCAACGCGAAAAAAGTTTCGCTCACCGTTCGCAACTTGGACGGCAAACAGCGCGTAGTCGAGCTTGACGCCGATACCACGAAACCAAACATCTGGAATACGTTGCCTAATCCGCCCGAATGGGTAAATCTGCCTCAAACTCTGCCCGCGCCCGTGCCGCTTTATTTGAAAAATATGGGAACGGGCTACTGGTTTGAATATCTTCCCGAAAACAAAACGGTTTACTTCCAATTCAATCTCATTAGAAACGATAAGAAAGAATCTCTCGTAGATTTTTCCAACCGGCTTTTCAAGTTTATTAATGAAACGGAAGTGGAAAAATTGGTGATAGATATACGTTGGAACAACGGCGGCAATAATAGTCTTTTGCCTTCGCTGGTAGAGGGACTCGTCAAAAATGAGAAGATTAACCGGCGCGGAAAGCTATTCGTCGTCATCGGACGCCGAGTTTTCTCCGCCGGTCAAAACGCTGCAACCCTTTTTGAACGTCATACAAACGCAATATTTGTCGGTGAACCGACCGGCTCAAGCCCGAATTTCGTTGGCGAAGAAGACGCGGTGAATTTGCCATACAGCAAAATTGGTATAAATGTTTCGGACCGTTTCTGGCAAAGTTCCTACTCGCAGGACAAACGAACGTGGATTGCGCCGCAAATTTATCTGCCGCCGACTTTTGAAGTGTATCGGATGAACCGCGACGCGACTTTGGAAGCGATTATAAATTATAAGGAAAAAACAAATTGATTTGTCCTGACAAACCATCCAATTCAATCGTTAGGAGCTTCGTCTTAATAAGGGTTATAGGTTAAGGTTGGCTATTGTTCATTGAAACAATGTAATTACTTGCGACGTAATATCATTTTTAATACGTAAGGTTGAGTTAATTATATGTATTGTCCGAAATGCGGTGTGCAAAATAATGACGACATAAAGTTCTGTCGTTCGTGTGGAGAAAATTTGAAAGTCATCTCGCAGGCGATGGATAAACGTCTTCCGGCAGTTTTGGAGCGCAAGCTGGATTCATATTTGGAAGGCACGAATGAACGAATGCGTAATCAAAGCATATTCGGCGCGTTTGCCGGTTTTCTTATGCTGTTTGCGGGAATCAGGGAATGGCTCGTCGGGTCGCAATCGGCTGTTTGGATACCGATATTGGTCGGCTGCTTTTTTCTTTTGCAAAGCATCTGGATTTATCTCGCTTACCGGCGCAGCCTGCATCTAGCGCAGAATGCAAACAAGACGTTACCAGTTACGCCAACTACCAACGAACTTCCGCCGCTGTCCGATGTTGCACGAATTGCGGAACAACCTCTTGCTAGCGTCACCGAATATACCACTAAGCATCTGGACACAACAATTAGGCGACAGGAAAAAACATATCCTAAAGATTAGAACACCCTTAACAAATCGTCGGACGCGGGACTTCAGACAACAGTTTCAGGCAGTAAAATAGTCATTCAAAAGCGGTCTTTTTCGTGTCGAATCAAACCGGAGTCGTGAAGCTGATTTATCTATATATTGAACAAGGTAAAGAATATAATTTTCTTTACCTTGTTCATCCGTTCAATAGATTCCATTCGCCGCAGAAAGCTAAATCGGCGCGTCCCGTAATCATCATTTCATTGTCGCTTTCGCGCCAAACGGCTTCGGTCGTGCCGCCTTCCGCACGGACTGAAACTTTGCGGTTTGTTTTTCCGGTGAATGCGCTTGCGACAGCCGCCGCAATCGAGCAAGTGCCGGACGAAGAAGTTTCGCCCGCGCCGCGTTCCCAGATGCGAATTTCGATATTGTCGCGGTCAATGATTTTTACGAAAACGACATTCGTTCTTTCGGGAAACAGTTCTTCGAGCGATTCGATTTTTTGTCCGATAAACTGCCATCCAAACTGTTTGGAAACGTCAAGGAAATCGTTAAATTCACGAACGAATACGCAAACCACCGGATTGCCGACATCGACAAAGAAAAAATTAAAACCTATTGCCGGTTTGTCCAATAAAAGCCCATATAAATTTTCCTGCGTTTTAGCCGCCTCAAAAAGTGCTTTCCCCTGACTTTCCGGCAAATCGAATTTCGGTTTGCCGAGTTCGGCGCGAAACCAGAATGTTTGTTCTATTCGTTCGAGAAGTTCGTAAGTTTTAACGCCACTTTTTGTTTTGAGCTTAAGGGATTTTTCCCGCCAAAGATTTTTGTAATAAAGATAGGCGACGGCGCAGCGCGTTCCGTTGCCGGAGAAGCCCGCTTCGCTGCCGTCCGGGTTGATAATTCGGCAGGAATAATCAGCCGTTTCGCTGCCGGCGAGTTTTTCCAAAATTGCAATGCCGTCGCCGCCGATGCCTGTGTTTCTGCGGCAAACTCGTTTTGAAAATTCGCCGATGGAAGAAACGTTTTTTAATTCATCGGCTTCAAAAACGATATAGTCGTTGCCGAAACCGTGAAATTTGCAGAAGGGAATCATTCTTTAATGGTAAATGCAAAGTGGTAAATGGTAAATGAAAAACCGGTTTTTCATTTACCATTTACCACTTAACTATTTACCGTTAATTAAACCGCTTCCGCGCCAACGGCTTTGTTGTAATAATGATAAAGCTCGTTAAAATCTTTTAAGGCACGATTTAAGATAAGCGGAAGTTGGCTGATGTCGCTGGTGTTGACGATTAAATTTAAGTTTCGCAAAAAGGCGTCGTGCGCGCTTAAAGTCGTGCCGCCGTCTTCGATTGTCACGAAATAACAACGCCTGCGTTCGGCGGCATACATCGCGTTGACTTTCTGTTGGAGCATCGCCGCGCCGCCAAATTCAGCCGCAAAATCGGGCGAAAATATCAGAACTTCTGTTTTGCCTTCGCGCAGACGCTCGTTGGCTTGCGCCGGAGTTTCCGCCAAATAAACTTTGAAACCGGCGTCAACCAGAGTTTTAGCGACAAGTTCCTGAGTTTGTCCGAGACAGAGCAGAACGCGGCGCGGTTTTACATTCTCGTCATCGTTTGAATCGAGAACTTTGTTCTCCGTCTGCAAAGCTGACAGCAGTGAACGCATCGCGTTGTTTATTTGAAATTCAGATTCCTTTGCCTGAAATTCCTGCGTGCCTTCCTGCACGGCGGCGGCAGGAGCATTTTCCTTTAGCTGCTGTACGGTTTTTGCGCCGGGCGCAACCCGTATCATATTTTGACAGCGCGGACACCGCACCGTAAAATTTCCCTTCGGAATTTTCCCCTCGTCAAGCTGGAGAGATACCGAGCAATTATCGCAACGTATTATCATAGTTATTTAGTGGTAAACGGTAAGTGATAAATGAAAGCAGAAGAAATATTCTTCACTTACCACTTTTATTCAATCATATCCAACATTGAATTGGGATTTTTGGCTGGCGGCGCGGGCGCGGCTGAGACTTTTGGCGCGGATTTAGACATCGCATTGTTATAATCGTCACCGCCGCCCAAACCTTTCAGTTGGAGCAGGAGGTTATTTTGATTAGTAGCGAAGGAAAGTCCGTCTTCGAGATTAATCATTTTATTATTAATCATCTTTAAAATTACCGAATCGAAATCCTGCATTCCGTCAAGCTCGCCCGAGCGCATTGCGTCGAGTAGTGTTTTACCTTCGCCTTCGCCTTTTTCGATATACTCCCGCGTGCGCTGATTTGAGCGCAGAATCTCGACAGCCGCAACTCGTCCTTTGCCGTCGGCTTTCGGAATCAAGCGTTGGGAAACTATATAGCGAAAGGTTTGCGCGAGCCGCATACGAATGATTTTTTCCTCGTTTTTCGGATATAAACCGATAATACGGTCAACGGTTTTAGCGGCGTCAATCGTGTGCAGCGTAGATAAAACAAGGTGTCCGGTTTCTGCGGCTTCAAGGGCAATTTCAGCCGTTTCCAAATCGCGCATTTCGCCGACGAGAATTACTTTCGGCGCTTGGCGAAGAGCAGCGCGCAAAGCAGAGCCGAACGATTTTGTGTCCGAGCCGACTTCTCGCTGATTGACTGTAGATTTTTTATGCGAATGGAGAAATTCTATCGGGTCTTCAATCGTTACGATGTGATAACTTTTCGTTTCATTAATTTTATCGATGACGGCGGCAAGCGTCGAGCTTTTTCCAGAGCCTGTCGGACCGGTAACTAAAACCAAGCCCGTTCGCAGATTGCAGATTTCAGCAAGTTGCGGCGGAACATTAAGCGCTTCAAAACTCGGAATTCCGAACGGGATAACGCGCATTACAATTGAAAACGAACCGCGCTGCTGAAAAATATTAACGCGAAAGCGGCATTTTCCCGGAATACTGTAACTTAAATCCGACGTGCCTTGTTTCGCTAGCTGCGAGGCGGCTTCCGGGTTGTCACGCAGAATAGCCATTGCCATCATCTCGGTTTGAAAAGCCGACAATTTTCCCAAGCCGAGCGGCGACGCCGAATACAGACTGCCGCTGATTTCCACTTGCGGCTTTTGTCCGGTCGAAAAATTTAAATCGCTTACATTATCGGAAATGAGCAGCATCTGCTCAATAATCGGTGCTACGTCCAGCAAACTCATTGGTTGGAATTACTCCTAAAGAGAAAATTTGAAAAAAGGCGGGTTCAAGATTTGAGTTCTAACGGGCGGCAAGTTTTTTCACCCGCTGTCGATATATATTTTTACGCAGTTTGATAGGAAAAAGCAAGTAAAATTTTAACTTTGATAAACTTTGTTTTTATATCACCGCGTTTTAGAAAATAAACTTTTTGAATTTATCGGTAATTTTTTCGGCGTCCGAAAGCAAATCGCCGATGATTGCCACAGAATCCGCACCGGCATCTAAGACTGCGCGGAAGTTATCGAAATTAATACCGCCGATAGCGACGAGCGGAAAACCGCCGATTTTATGACGGATTTTTTTTATCGTTTCGAGTCCGACAACGCTCGCGGGATTTTCTTTTGTCCTCGTCGCAAAAACCGGACCGATTGCTACATAATCAATCGGTAGTTTTACGGCTGCTATTGCCTGCGCCAAAGTATGTGTGGAAAAACCAATTATCGCCGCGTCGCCCAGAATTTTCCGCGCCTGTTCGGGCGGTAGATCGTCTTGTCCCAGATGAACGCCGTCGGCTTTGAGAACGCGCGCAATGTCCACGCGGTCATTGATAATGATTTTTACATCTTTGAGACGCGCAATTTCGAGCGCCTCTTTTGCCGATTCATAAAATTCTTTCGGTGAAGCATATTTCTCGCGCAACTGGATAAATTTTGCGCCGCCTGCAATCAGTTTTTCAATTTGCGCGGCGTGCGAAAGTTTTGCAAGGCGCGCATCTGTGATTGGATAAATTCGTGGAAGGAACATTTTTTGTTTAGTGGTGAGTGGTGCGTGAAGTGATGAGTTAAGCAATTATTTTTCACTAACAGTTCACCACTATTTAAAGCGATTTGACCATTAAAAAACCGTCTTCGCCGTTGTTATAATACTGAAAAAGTTTTTGCAGAACGGCATAGCCGCGCCGTCGATAAAGTGCCTGCGCTACAAAGTTTTCGACGCGAACTTCTAACCTGACGGTGTTTATATCGCGTGCGCGCAAGGCGTTTTCCGCATGATTAAGAAGTTTATCCGCCAGACCTCGCCTGCGATGTTCGGGCGCGATGCCGATGGTTGTAATGTGTCCCGTTCCATCGTCGCCAATCATTATAAAAATAAATCCGACTATGTTTTTATTCGGAGTAATAATCCTGTAACTCAAACATCTCGGTTCGCTCAGAAGATACGCAAATGTATGTTTCGTGTAATTTTCGCCTTCTCTGAAACAGCGCAGATTAAGTTTTAAGACTTCTTTCAAATGCACATCGGTCAGCGGACGAATTTCATAAACAGTCGGCGGCGCAGGTACAATCGTTTCCGGCTCAATTTCTTCTTGAGAAATAAAAAGCTCGCGAATTTTTTGCAAAACAGCCATAAAATCAATTACGAATTACGAATTTCAAATTACGAAGTTGGCGATTGACTTTTTTATTCAATTCGTAATTTTAAAGAATCAGCATACAATCCCCATAGCTGTAAAAACGGTAGCGAGAACGAACAGCCTGCCGGTAAGCATTCATTATAAGTTCATAACCGGCAAAGGTCGAAACGAGAACGAGCAGGGAAGATTGCGGAAGATGAAAATTAGTAAGAAGCCCGCCGACGGTTTTAAATTTATAGCCGGGCGTTATCGTCAAATCCGCTTGGCGGTTGCCCGAAGCAATTCTTCCGTTTCTATCCGTGAAAAATTCGAGCGTGCGCGTAGTCGTCGTGCCGACGGCGATGATTCGTTTTTTACTAGCCTTGGCACTATTTAAAATTTCTGCCGCGACTTCCGTAATCTTGCACCGTTCTGCCATAACTCGATGCTCGGATAAATCCGAAACACGAACAGGCTCGAATGTTCCGTAGCCGACGTGCAAAGTTATCTCAACGATTTTTACACCCGCGCCGCGAATGGTTTCCAAAACTTCGGGCGTAAAATGCAGTCCGGCGGTCGGCGCGGCGACTGCTCCGCGCTCTTTTGCAAAAATTGTTTGATAACGTTCTTTGTCCAAATTCAAATTGCCGTCTTCGCGCTTGATATAAGGCGGCAGCGGCGTCTGCCCGATGCGGTCTAAAACCTCGTTGAAATTCTCGCGCGTTTCAAATTTTACGACAACTCGCCCGTCGTTCGTTTTGCCGAAAACTTCAGCGCTTAAATCTTTATCAAAAAATATTTTTTTGCCCGTTTTCAAACGGCGCGCCGGACGAGCAAGCGTTTCCCACGTTTTATTTTCAATTTCACTGACAAGAAAAAGTTCAATCTGCGCGCCGGTTTCGCTTTTTCCGACGAGCCGCGCGGGAAAAACTTTCGTGTTGTTTAAAACCAGAACGTCGTCTTTTTTTAGAAAATCGGGAAGTTCGTAAAAATATTTGTCCGCGAAACTTTTTTCGTTTCTACCTACGACCAGCATCCGGGAATTTTCGCGTTTTTCAATCGGCTTTTGCGCGATAAGCTCTGAGGGCAGAGTAAAATCAAAATCGGAAATCAACATAAATTTAGATGCCAGATGCTAGGTGTCAGGTGTCGGCAAAAATGAATTAATTCCTAGGACCTAAAACCTGACACCTAGATTTTGGCTTGCAGATGCGTTCGCGCTTCCCAGAGTTCGGGAAAAAATCTTTTTTCTAAAGTCGTTCGCAAATATCCTGCGCCTTCCGAGCCGCCCGTGCCGCGCTTCATTCCCATCATTCGCTCGACCATCAAAACGTGATGATAACGCCAGAGCGCGATGTTTTCATCGTGTTCGACGAGTAAATCCTGCATTAAAAAAAACTCGGAATATTTTTCCGGTTGCGTTAGAATTTCGACAGTTGATTGGACGCGCTCGTCACTGGTTTGAACCGCAAAACTATTTCTCTCAAGCAGTTTCCAAAACGCACCGGCAAGACTCTGCCGATTAAATCTTTCGGTCAATCTTTTATGGGCAAATTCGTCATCGACGAAAGATTTCAAAAGATTTTCATCCTTCGCGCCGGAGACGAATTCAAGCTCGCGGAACTGCATCGATTGAAAACCACTTGCTGGATTCAGTTTGTCTCGAAATTCGAGGAAACCGATTTGCGCCATTGATTCGAGAATGTGAATTTGCGTTATTAAAACTTTTTCGATGCCGACGAGCGCGCGCAAAGAATGATTGGCGCGAAACGTGCGGCTTTCATTCATCCATTCGATTGTCGCGTCAATCTCGTGCAGAATTTGCTTGAACCACAATTCGTAAGTTTGATGAATGACGATAAACAGCAACTCGTCATGGCTTTGCGGCTCGGACAAAGTTTCCTGCAAACTTATTAATTCAGGAACTTTTAAATATCTATTGTATGAAAGCGGCGCGCCCGTTCCGTATTCGCTCATCTTAAAATCTCACTCCGGCTGCGGTTTGATGTTTTTCAAATGCTTTCGTATCTCGAATGTCCTTTAATTCTCGAACGAAAAGTTCGAGTTCTTCGTTTTTCGTATAAAAATGCGGCGAGACGCGAATGCCCGCGCCGGGACGATAGTCAACGATGAATTCACGATTTATTAATTCTTTCGTTATCAAATCGGCGCGTTCGTGTGCGATTGTGACTGTGCCGCCGCGCCGATTTGAATCGCGCGGACTGGTAACTTTGAAGCCTTCGCTTTCGGCTAAATTGAAAAGCATTTCGGTTTGGTGCTGGCTTTTTTCTCTGATTCGTTCGACGCCGATTTCACCAATGATTTTGTAACCGCTCTGCGCCGAATAAAGCGCCGGAATCGAAGGCGAACCGTGCAAATACCTGTCAATATTGTCGGCGTATTCGATGTTGCCGCGCTCGAACGCGAACGGATGCGCGTGCGCCGCCCACCCCGTAACTTTCGGTTCAAACTTGGTTTGCAAATCCGGTCGAACATACAAATAACCTGCGCCTGCACCGCCGCACAGCCATTTAACCGAGCCGCCGACGATAAAATCTACGTTCAAATCTTTGGCTGAAAAGGGAACTGTTCCCGCCGATTGATAAGTATCAAGAACGACATATGCGCCGACCGAATGCGCCTTTTCAATTATCGTTTTTGCGTCCTGCAAAAATGCGCTTTTGAAAACGACGTGCGAGATGGGAACGAGCAAAGTTTCCTCGTCAATCGCGTCGAGCATTTTCTGTAAATCGACGGTCATGCCGTCGTCCGATTTAACGGTTTCGATTTTGAATTTGCCGCCGCGCGCGTGCGCTTCATAGACATACATCACGGACGGAAAATTCAGTTCTTCATAAACGATTTTATTTCTTTTAGAATCCGGCTCGAAGCACGACAAAAGCAGCGATTGAATGACGGAAACATTCTGGTGCATCACAACGGAATTTTCATCTGCGCCGATAATCCGCGCGAGCATATTTCCGACTGTTCTGGGCATTTCCCACCAACCTTCGCCCCACGCGCGCACGCCGCGCGTCGCCCACATCTCAGCATATTCATGCATCTTGTCGTAAACGCCGCGCGGCATCGCGCCTAAAGAGTGCGAAACCAGATAAACGGTTTTCTCGACAATCGGAAATTCCGCGCGCCACCTAAGAAGTTCGTCCGTCATAAATTTTCCACTCCAAAGCAATCAAAAAATTCTTTGTTTCATCTTCGGTTATCAAGTATTTTATGTCAATTTATAGAATTTATCGCCGAAAGTTAAAAAAACATTAAAAGCCTCTTGACAGAACGCTCGCTTTCCGTTAAATTTTGCATCGTTCTATCAAAAACAACCAAGCAAATAAATCTTCAAAAATCTTGCAATTTAAGATTTTCTACTTGTTAGAAAATGAGTTTTATTACATTTCTACCAATCCGCAATGCAAGGTGAAGTCAAACTTTTTTGGCAACAGCGGCGCGCGGATTTTTGTTTTTTTTGCCCGTGTTTTATTGCAAAACGCTTTCGGCTCGGAACAGACGACGGACGGCTGAAAAGACGTTCAATAAATTTAAATTCACTGAAGTTTGTAGGAGGAATTAGAAAAAATGTCAAAAACAGTAGGTAAGGTCAAATGGTTTAACAACGCGAAAGGTTACGGTTTTATCGAACAACCCGGCGAGCAGGATATATTCGTGCATTACAGCGCCATCTCCGGCGACGGTTATAAAACTTTAACGCAAGGTCAGGACGTTGAATTTGAAGTTACCAACGGACCGAAAGGTCCGCAGGCGGAAAACGTTTTGGCGGTCGAATAAGCCGAAATTAAATTTAGTTTAACTGCTGTCGGTTTTCCAAAAAGCCGAACGGCAATTTATAAATAAAAAAGGCAACCCGTTAAAAGGTCGCCTTTTACTTTAAATTTTTAAGATGCTGAATTCAAAAGTAGAACGGAAAATGTTAAATTTCTTCGCCTTTGGCTTTCAGCATTCTGCGCCATAACTCGCGGAAAGCGGTAAAGCGCGAGACGGTCGTATTAAACTGAAAACGCTGAGCGTAAGTTAAATTCCGATTGTCCGAGATGCGTTTGATATTTGCTTCGAGCCGCGCTTTGGCTTCGAGCGGCGGGCGACGTCCTCCGCCATTGAAATAAATATCGAAATCTATTTTCAGCTTGCGAACGTCGTCATCAATACGCACTATTTGCTGTTCGATATTCGCTGCTTCGTCTTCTTTGCTTTGCGCCTTTCGGTATAATCTATCGCCTACGACTGCCATTATTTTGAAATCCTCAATTTGTTTTTAGAAAGCAGAGCCAACCTTTTAAATACATTTTCAAAGCGTGCGCTATTCCTTGTTTTTCGGTTTTTAAAGCTAAAATAATTTTTATGAAAAAACGCGAGACGCAGACAAGCGCCGAGATTTTAAAACTTTTGCCGTCGGTGGACGCGCTTCTGCGTTCTGAAATTGCCGCCGAAATTTTACCTGAAATTGGCGCGAAACGTTTGACTGTTTTGGCGCGCGGCGCAGTCGAAACGCTTCGGCGCCAATTTCAGGTAAATATTGTTCAGGGCGCAACCGACAGAGAAAATTTTTCGCGTGAAAGTTTGCAGGCGAAAGCCGAAACGAATCTCGAAATCGCTTGGCGGGACGAGCGAAATACAAAACTACGCCGCGTCATTAACGCAACGGGCGTGATTATTCATACAAATTTGGGACGCGCGCCGCTTTCTGAAAACGCGAAGCGCGCAATTAGCGAAGAAGCATCCGGTTACTGCGCGCTCGAATACAATCTCGAAACCGGAGGACGGGGACGACGCGGCGCGCGCGCCGAACAGCTTTTAGCCGAACTGACAGGCGCGGGCGATGCGGTTATCGTCAACAACTGCGCGGCGGCGTGCGTTCTGATTTTAACCGCGCTTGCCAAAGGCAGCGAAGCGATAATCTCGCGCGGCGAGCTTGTAGAAATAGGCGGCGATTTTCGCATTCCCGACGTGATGACCGAATCGGGCGCTGGTTTAAGAGAAGTCGGCGCGACGAATCGAACCCACGTTTCAGATTATGAAAAAGCTATTTCCGATAACACGCGCCTCATTGTTAAAGTCCATCCGTCGAATTACAGAATTGTCGGTTTTACAGAAACGCCAACGGTTAAAGAGTTAGCCGATTGCGCGCGGCGAAATAATATTTTGCTTTATGAAGACGCCGGTTCGGGCGCGCTGTTTGATTTAAGCGAATTTGGTTTGGGCGAAGAACCTGTCATCATTAATTCAATAAAATCGGGCGCTGATGTTGTTTCTTTTAGCGGTGATAAACTTCTCGGCGGCGTCCAATCGGGATTGATTGTCGGACGCAGCGAAGTTATCGAGCGATTGAGAAAACATCCGCTTTATCGCGCTCTGCGAGCCGGTAAATTAATTTACGCCGCGCTCGAAGCAACGCTCGAATCTTTCAGGCGCGACGCGGCTTTGCAGGAAATTCCCGTTTTGAAAATGCTGGCTCAAACGAACGCCCAACTAAAGAAACGCGCAGCAAAATTTGCCGAGAACTTAAACCGGAAACTCTCTGACAATTCCAACTTGAAATTTAAAGTAACCGAAGGAAAATCAATCGTCGGCGGAGGCTCTGCGCCGACAGCCCAACCACCGACAACCGTTTTAACTTTGAAGCACGAAAAACTTTCGTCCGCAAATTTAGAACAGGTTTTGAGACAATCAAAACCGCCGGTCATAACGCGAATTTTAGAAGATGAAGTTTTGATTGATTTGCGAACTGTTTCAAACGCGGAAGAGACAGAACTTTTAGAAGTTTTGATTAATATTTAGCCACGAACAAACACGAAAAGACACGAATTAACTTTTCTTTTCGTGTTCATTTGTGTTTGTTCAAGGCTAATTTCTTATCCGTTTTTCTGCGCGAAATCGTCCATAAATTCAACCAAAGTTTCGACGCCTTCTTGCGGAAAAGCGTTATAAATCGAAGCGCGAATGCCGGCGACCGAGCGGTGTCCTTTCAAGCCGTCAAGATTTTGCGCTGCCGCTTCATTGACGAATTGCTTTTCCATCTCTTCGGACGGCAAACGGAAAGTTACGTTCATCAAAGAGCGCGCACGTTTTTCAGCGTGTCCCTTGTAAAAGCCGTCGCTTTTGTCAATCGCGTCGTAAAGAATTTGCGCTTTTTCGCGGTTTTTCTTTTCCATTTCAATTAATCCGCCGTGTTTTTTCGTGTGCCGGCAGACAAGATTGATAATGTAAATTCCCCAAGTGTTCGGCGTGTTAAGCATTGAATCATTTTCGGCAATCGCGCGGTAATCAAGCAATGAATGTTGATTTTTCGGCACTTGTTCGAGCAGGTCGTCGCGGATAATCACAAGCGTTACGCCCGAAGGTCCGATATTTTTCTGCGCTCCGGCATAAATAAAAGCATATTTTTCGATGTCAAAGGGTTTCGATAAAATATTCGACGAGGCGTCACAAACGACGGGAATTCCTTTTCCGTCCAAATCGTATTTGAACTCAACGCCGTCAATCGTTTCATTCGAGGTGTAGTGAACGTATCGCGCATCGCGGCTGAAATTAAGCTCGTCCTGCGCCGGCACGGATGTAAAGCCTTCGCCTTCAGTTGAAAAAATCGTATTTACGTTTCCGCAGCGCTTTGCTTCTATTATTGCTTTTTTGCCCCACGCGCCCGTTAGAATGTAATCCGCCGTTTCGTTTTTCCGCAAGAAATTCAGCGGAATCATCGAAAACTGCAAAGACGCGCCGCCTTGCAGAAACAAAATTTTGTAGTTTTCGGGAACGCTCAAAAGTTCTCGAATGCCGTTTCTGGCATCTTCTAAAATCGGCTCGAAATGTTTTGAGCGATGGCTGATTTCCATTACGCTCATTCCGCTGCCATTCAGAGAAAGCATCTCCGATTGCGCCTGCTCCAAAACTTCAATCGGCAAAACGGCGGGTCCGGCGCTAAAATTATAAATTCGTTTCTTCATCAAATTTTCCTTATAAAAATCGGCTTGCAATAATAAAATTAAAATATCACAACGCGGAATTTTAATGAATTTCCGTAAACCGGCTTTTTCGCTTCAAATTTCAGGGAAATTTGAGTTAAGATAGTTGAAAATTAACAACTCTTTTTTGGAAGAGGACATCTTAAATGAGCTTTTCCTAAAAATACTTATCAATAATTGAACGACAGTTTGGAGGTTTAGAATGTTTCGCAAAAATTATTTTTCGTTTCTGATTGCCGCCGCCATGTTTTTGACCGGCAGTTTGTTTGTGTTTGCTCAATCTGCGCCCGTGCGCGGTAAAGTCGAACTGAAAAAAGCCGACGGCACGACCGAGCCGGTTGCAGGCGCGATGGTCGAAGTTTTTCGCACGGATTTAAAGGGCAAGCTGCCCACGGGCAAAACCGATAAAAAAGGAAGTTTTAGCTTTGCCGGTTTTCCGCTCGGTCAAACATTTGCTTTATCAATCAGCGCGCCGAACATTCAGCCGCAAGTTTTTCCGAACGTCAAAGGCGGAAACGAAAACATCAATATTACAGTCGTTCCGGGCGATGGCAAGCATTTGACCGAAGACGAAGTCAGACAAACGCTTGCTTCTTCAGCTAATACGGGCGGCGTGGCATCGTCGGGTTCTGATGCGAAAACCGCTTCGGGCAAGCCTGCGCCGGAAAGCGCAGAAGCTAAAAAGCAGCGTGAGGAACTGGAGAAAAAAAATGCCGAAATTACTGCGAGTAATGAAAAAATAAAAAATTCAGACGAAATTATTAAAAAATCTGTCGAAGAAGGAAAAATCGCGTTCGAGGCGAAGAATTATGATTTAGCCGTTGCCAAGTATGACGAAGGTTATAAAGCCGCGCCGGATTTTGTCGGCAGTGCGCCGATACTTTTGAATAATAAGGCAGCGGCTCTAACTGCCCGCGCCACCGCTTTGTATAATCAAAATGTTAAGGTAACCGATACTACTGAAAAAGTGGCGAACAAAACCAAAGTCAGACAGGATTTTGCCGATGCTATGGATGCTTATAATAGTTCTTGGCTGATAATAAAAAATAATACTTCGACGGAAGTTCCGGCGGCAAAAGTCGCCGAAATTAAACTTCAAGGTTTACGCGGAGCGCAGAGTACGATGCAGTATATGGTGTCGACAGATGCGGTTGACAATCAAAAAACCGAAATAGCCAGAACATTAACTCAAGAATATATTAGTGCAGAAACCGACGCGGCTAAAAAACTCAAAGCGCAAAATCTGTTAGGCGACGTATTTCGCGTTGCCGGAGATTCTGCTAACGCGATTATCGAATATCGAAAAACTCTGGAAACCGCGCCTGCCGACCCAGACGCTCTCGCTGGTTTAGGCTTGTCATTATTTAATGCAGGCGCGGCTACAGACCCGGAAAATATAGCGCAGATGCAGGAAGGTCTCAATTATATGCAGCGCTTTACCGAAGTCGCGCCGGAAAATCATCCGTTAAAGGCAAGCGTTAAAGAAGTGGTTGATTACTTAAAAACCAAACAATTAGCGCCGCAAAAAACTAATAAAACCGCTCCGAAAAAGAAACCTTAGTTTTTTTGTTATTTAATGTTGTAAACAAAAATCCGCACTTGAAGACAAATCAAGTGCGGATTTTTGTTTTTTATTCGTTTTTCCGCAAAATCCTTCTTGTTTTAAAAGAATATCTTGACACATCAAGGTTTAATAACTATTATCTATATTTAACGATGTTTAGCATCGTTTTAATCTGTAGTTTTTCGGCGCTGAGATACTACATCCGTTCACTTCATTTAAACGCCTCTTGATTTAGACACAAAAGGGAAACTCCGCTAAACGAATGTCAGCAAAACTTGGGGAAATTCTTGTCCGCGAAAATCTGATTACATCGCAACAACTGCGTGAAGCGCTCGAATACCAGCGCGGCAGCGGCGGACGCCTCGGTTCAAATCTGGTCAAGCTCGGAATTATATCCGACGACGTGATAACCGCCGTTCTGTCGCGTCAATACGGCGTTCCGTCAATTAATCTTGAACTTTTCCAGATTGAAGATGAAACCGTTAAATTAATTTCACAAGACGTTGCGCTTAAATATTCGGTTTTGCCGATTTCAAAAGTCGGCGCGACTTTAACGCTGGCGATGGCTGACCCGACCAATGTTTTTGCGATGGACGACATCAAGTTTATGACCGGACTCAACGTCGAGCCGGTTATTGCTTCGGAAGCGTCTTTGCAGATTGCCATCGGCAAGTATTATAAAGCCTCGAACCAGATAGAAGTTTTTGATTTCGACGCGGTAACCGATATTGAACAAGCGGGCGCGCGTCCATCAAAAAATGGCAAGAACAACGGCAATGGTAATGGCAACGGGGCTTCCAAAAACGGAGCTGTTAATGTCGGCGAGCGGCTGGTTCATTCGGATTTAAACGTCTCGCTCGACCGTTTTGAATTTAACGGAAACGATACGAGCGAGCTGGAAGTTCTCGAAGACAATGACGAAATCGACTTGGCGGAGCTTGCCAAAGCGAGCGAAGACGCTCCCGTCGTTCGTCTTGTCAACGTTCTGCTGGTAGATTCGCTTCGGCGCGGCGCATCCGACATTCACGTTGAGCCGTATGAAAAGGATTTTCGCATACGCTTTCGTATTGACGGCGTTTTATATGACGTGATGCACCCGCCGATGAGAATGCGCGACGCGCTTATCTCGCGTCTGAAAATTATGTCGAAGCTCGACATCTCGGAAAAACGCCTGCCGCAGGACGGACGCATAAAAATTAAAGTAAAAGTCGATAATCGCTCGCGCGAACTAGATTTTCGCGTTTCGACTCTGCCGACGCTGTTTGGCGAAAAAGTCGTGCTTCGCTTGCTTGATAAAGACAAACTTATGCTCGATATGACCAAACTTGGTTTCGAGCCGCAAAGTTTGGAAATTTTTCAGCGCAATATCTCAAAACCGTATGGAATGGTTTTGGTTACGGGTCCGACCGGCTCGGGTAAAACAAACACGCTTTACTCGGCTTTGCAGTCGCTCAACACGCCGGAAACAAATATTATGACGGCGGAAGACCCGGTTGAATTCAATTTGCTCGGCATCAATCAGGTGCAGATGAAAGAGCAAATCGGGTTGAACTTTGCCGCCGCGCTTCGCTCGTTTCTGCGTCAAGACCCGAATATCGTTCTGGTCG
The DNA here is from genome assembly GCA_030948995.1 of Acidobacteriota bacterium. GTDB lineage: Bacteria > Acidobacteriota > Blastocatellia > Pyrinomonadales > Pyrinomonadaceae. Next base: position 6,531 of record JALYZF010000083.1, on the reverse strand, counting down.
GCGAAATCCGCGACTTTGAAACGGCGGAAATCGCCATCAAAGCCGCGCTGACCGGACACCTTGTTTTATCTACGCTTCACACAAACGACGCGCCTTCGACAATTTCCCGTATGGTCAATATGGGTATCGAGCCTTTTCTGGTAGCAACCTCAGTCAATATTATTCAGGCGCAGAGACTTATCCGTCGCATTTGCGGCGAATGTAAAGAAGAGCAGAAAGTTCCGGTCGAAGCGCTCATTGATGTTGGATTCAAACCCGATGAAGCGTCGAAACTGAAAATGTATAAAGGCAAGGGCTGCACGGTCTGCAACGGCACGGGTTTTAAAGGCAGAATCGGTCTTTACGAAGTTATGGAAGTTACCGACGAACTGCGCGAGCTAATTATTATCGGCGCGAGTGCCATCGAACTCAGAAGAAAAGCAATCGATTGCGGAATGATAACCTTGCGCGAATCCGGTTTGTATAAACTGCGCGAAGGTTTAACGACGATGGAAGAAGTAGTTAAGGAAACGGTTTTGTAGGAAAGTTAGGGAGGACGAAGTATGTTTCGAGCAATAGCATTATCTTTATTTTTATTAATCGGGCTTGCGGTAGTAATTCCTTTTGTTACCGATTATGCGGAAGCGGGCGCGCATAAACATCACAAGCACAAACACAAACACCGCAAATATAAAAAATATTCAAAAAAATGGTGGCGTCAATATCACTTGAGACAAAAGCGCAGACGAGCGCTTGCAGCGCGCCGACAGGCTTTGCGTCTGCGCCAGATTCGTCTCGAAAACGCTAAAAAATCAGTTGAAGCCGCAGATAAAAATGCCGTTTCAATGTTGAAAGGTCAGCAAAAACCTGCGGTCGAAACGGTCGCGCCTGCCGCCGTTCTGCCTTCGGGAGAAGCGGCGCCGAAAGGTTGGAAGCGCGGTATGACTTCGCCGTCAGAGTTGCAGTTTAACGTCAATGACGACAGTGGCTCAATGGTCGGCTCGGCTTCGATTTCGGTCGTCGGTCCGGCAATGAACGCCGACAATTTGGTCGGGCAAAACAAAACCGTCGGCGGCGTTCCGACAAGCTCGCTTCGGCGAACGGTTATCGACCGGATGATTCGAGAAGAAGGCTGGGTCGTCAACGATTATCAAAAAGAAATCGGCGGAAAGCGAGTTTTTGTCGTCGTCGCCCAATCGCCCGGCACTGCCGGTCGGATTCAATCGCGGCTGTTTTATTTCACAGAAGTTGACGGGCGCATTTACAGCGTGGCGACCAATGCTCCGAGCAGTAATTCGCAACGCATCGAACAGGAATCGGAAAAAGTAGTCGTCTCCTTGCAGCGTCGCGGCGGCGCGCCTCAGCAAGCTGAGTTGAAATAGGAAAAGGTAAATCGTCAGTCGTCAGTAGAATTTTACTTCTATTCACGACTGACGATTAACGAGTAAAAAAATTATGAGTTTTGAACAGCAGCAAAACAGCGCGGAAATGCAAATTACGCTCCCTGACCTTCTTCGGCGAATGACCGAGCAGGGCGGCTCCGACCTACATATTACGACGAACAGCGCGCCGCAAGTGCGGGTTCACGGACATCTCAAGCCGCTCGAAGGCTTTCCGCCTTTTACGCCCGCCGAAACAAAGCGCCTCGCTTATTCAGTTTTGACCGACGCGCAAAAACATCGTTTTGAAGAAAATATGGAACTCGACTTTTCTTTCGGCTTAAAAGGTATGTCGCGTTTCCGCGCCAATCTTTTTAATCAGAGAGGCTCAGTCGGAGCGGTTTTCCGCGCGATTCCGTATGAAATCAAAACGTTTGACAATTTAGGACTTCCGATGGTCGTTGCCGATATGTGCAAAAAACCGCGCGGGCTGGTTCTGGTTACGGGTCCTACGGGGTCGGGTAAATCGACCACGCTGGCTTCGATGATTGATAAAATCAACAGCGAACGCCACGAACATATCTTGACGGTCGAAGACCCGATTGAATTTCTGCATCAGCATAAAAATTGCATCGTTAATCAGCGCGAAGTCAATTCCGACACGCACGGCTTTTCCGACGCCTTACGCACGGCGCTTCGCCAAGACCCGGACGTTGTTCTGGTCGGCGAGCTGCGCGACCTTGAAACAATCGAAATGGCTTTGCGCGTTGCCGAAACGGGACATTTAACTTTCGCCACGCTACATACAAATTCAGCCGCTTCGACCATCAACCGTATCATCGACGTTTTTCCCGCCGGACAACAGTCGCAGATTCGGACGCAGTTGTCGCTCGTTCTCGAAGGCGTTCTCTGTCAAGCGCTTCTGCCGAAAGCCACAGGCGACGGGCGCGTGATGGCGCTCGAAATTCTGATTCCCAATTCGGCTATTCGCAATCTAATCCGCGACGACAAAATTCACCAGATTTATTCGATGATGCAGACCGGACAAGATAAATTCGGTATGCAGACTTTTAATCAGGCGCTCGCCTCGCTTTATCAAAAACGTCTTATTAATTTGGAAACCGCAATGCAGCGTTCGTCAAACCCCGACGAGCTGAAAGATTTAATCGATCGCGGCTCAGGCGTCAATCAATCCTACGGAGGGCAAGCCCAGCCCGTAACGCCGAATGCACCGGCTAAAGGCAACGGAAGCCCGTATGCACAAGGTCGTCCCGTCGGGCAGCGCCCGCCAGTCCGCTAGTAATTCCAAATTTCAGATTCCAAATTAAAAACAAGTTCTCGATTTGAAGTCTGGAATTTGGAATCTGAAACCTTCAAAATCTACAGGAGCAACATAGAAAAATGCCAACATTCGCTTATAAAGGTCGCAACCGTTTAAATGAGATGGTCACGGGCGAGAAAGACGCCGCCAGCCAAGACGAACTTCGCGCTCTGCTGCGCCGCGAGCAGATTGTAATGACGCAGGCGTCGGAAAAGGGGCGCGAAGTCCGCATTCCGAAACTCGGACGCAACAAGAAAGTTAAAGCCAAAGAACTGGCTATCTTTACGCGCCAGTTTTCCGTGATGATTGACGCCGGTTTGCCGCTCGTCTCATGTATCGACATTTTGGCTGAGCAACAGAAAAACGTATTTTTCAAGGAAGTTCTTCATCAAGTTCGCCAAAACGTCGAAGAAGGCGCAACTCTCGCTTCTGCCCTAGAAAAACATCCGAAGGTTTTCGACACGCTTTACACGCATATGGTCGAAGCGGGCGAAGCAGGCGGCGTGCTAGATTTAATTTTGCAGCGCCTCTCGACGCTCATCGAAAAAGTCGTTAAACTTAAACGCAGTATCGTTTCGGCTTCGATTTATCCGGCAGCCGTCGTTTTTGTGGCGGTCGCGGCGGTCGCGGTCATTATGGTCGTCGTTATTCCGCAGTTTGAACAAATCTTTTTAGGACTTCTCGGACCGGGTGAACTGCTTCCGCTTCCGACTAGAATCGTAATGGGCATCAGCGGTTTTATCGCCGGTTGGGGCGGTTTGGCGATTCTTGTAGCATTAATTGGAAGTGCAGTCGGCACTCGGTTTTACTACAAAACGCCTAAGGGAAGGCACGTTATCGACGCGATTCTTTTGAAACTTCCCATCTTCGGCAGTATTTTGCAGAAAATTGCCGTCGCGCGTTTCTCGCGTATTCTCTCCACCTTGCTTTCGTCGGGCGTTCCGATTTTGCAGTCTTTGGAAATTACGGCGAAAACCGCTGGCAACGTCATCATCGAAGAAGCGATTATGAGCGTTCGCGCCGGCGTCGAACGTGGTGAAAATTTTGTCGACCCGCTCAAAGCCACTGAAGTTTTCCCGCATATGGTCGGGCAGATGGTCGGCGTCGGCGAACAAACCGGCGCGCTCGACGCGATGCTCGGCAAGATTGCCGACTTCTACGAAGACGAAGTTGACTCGGCAATCGCCGACCTGCTGGCGTTAATCGAGCCGGCGCTTATCGCATTTTTAGGCGTCACCATCGGTTCTATCGTCATTTCAATGTATATGCCGCTCTTTACGCTTATCGGAAAACTGGCAGGCGGAGCTAAATAACCTGAGAGTGATGTTGTCTTTGGACAATAAAGTTTCAGACTGAGACAATAAAGTTCTAGACTAGGACAATAAAGTTTTTGACTGATATTCTTAAAATTAATTCAGACAAAAGGACGACTTCAAAGTCGTCCTTTTACGTTTTGGTAGAATTTAACTCGTTGACAAAACTTCAAGTCTGTCCAAACACTTTGTTATTTCGTTTTGAATGATGGGGGAATTATTTGTAGTGAGGTTTCTGATGGCTGCGCGTTGTATTAACTGTTGACGAGTTGGAAACCTTTTTTCATTTGATAATTGTTTTTCTGCCAATTTGAGTTTTCTGAGCATATAATCTTCAAGAGACTCTAAATTTTGATTAATCAGTAATGTAGTTTTAGGTAATCTGATTTGTCTTTTTTCAATCCATTTTTTACAGCCAGTTCTTTTTATAATTTCGGTGATAGACACTCTTGTTAAAGGAATTTCTGCACATATCTCGTCGCAGACACTCTGAATTTTCACCAACAATTCTTCATCAATTTTCTCCCAATCTAGAATCCTTTTTTGTCTCAGCACTTTCATAACTTTGGGTAAGTGATTTCGCATCCATTTTGTCTCATTTCTCATCAGCCAAAGATATTCAAAATTTGCCAGTTTAATGAGTTTATTGCGGTTTGCAGTTGGATTTGCCTTTAGAATTTCTACCCATCTCTTCCGGTATATCTCTTTCGCCTCTGACAAAGTTCTTCGAGGAGGCTTGCGGTGTGCTTTGTCATTTGAAATCCGTGTACCCATTGTATTCATTGGGAAATTAAGGCGACGCGCAATGTTTGTGACTGAAAGTGAGCTAATTTTTAATCTGCGAGCAATTTCCTCTCTAGACAATGAAAGGTCATTCCACATTTCTTTCAACTTCTTTTCCCAAAGAGTTCCATATTCACGAATTGAATCATACCGGAAGCGGTCTTCTTCTGATTTATCCGGTCCGATACGTTGGTAAATAAATCCACAATCACAGGCAAAAACAGCAATTGGTTTGCCTCTTCTTTTACCTTTTGTAAGATTGTCAAATACTTGACTGCGATGAATTCGTAATTCTGCATAATGATTTGAAGCGCGGTTTAAGCATGGGTATGGCGGGTCAATAAAGGGTTTATATTCGACGAAAGACGTGAAGAATTCTTTTGCTGTAAATCCTAGAAAGATCATCATCAATAAATGTCGAACCGGATGGTGAATAATATCCGTTTTACTTTTTTCGACTAATCGGAAAATCCAGCTTCGATGGCTCGATTCAATTGAACAACCTAAAACATTTAGAAAAGACGGTGAATAGTAACTTTGAAACGCTTTATAGAGTTTATTATTTCTGATTCTCCCGTTGTAGTAAGCCAATTCATTTTTTAAGAGCTGATTATAATATCTTCCCCGAATCTCATTATTTCCAATAGAAATATGATTTTGAGAGAGTAGCCATTTTGCATTTTCTGCCAAACTTATTAATTTTTGGTGGTCGGCATTTGTCTTCTTCAAAAGCCGCGCCTTTTTTCGAGAAACATATTCTTCAGCAGAATAAAAATGGCTTCCGATTCCTCTTTCCCATTTAACAGAGCTATTTTCTAAAAAACAGGAATGAAATGGGCATACTAAAATGCCGGGAAGCTGACAAAGACGATGCCAGTAAGTTTCGTTATACTCTTTTCTGTCGTTTTCAACGCAAATAGGACAAAAACGCAAATGCTCAGGCATCTTAATCTGTTTTACCGTTGTTCCAAGCCTTGAACGTAACTGGTTATCTTTAGAGCTATCTTTCATCTCTCCACGAACCAGTTTCACTCTTTCTAACGGAATAAAGGGCTCGTAAAAAGGCAAAAGAGTATTTTTATTAATCAAATATTCGACAGAATAATTATTTCCGGGCGGCAAAATAGAAACAAAATGAGTAAGTCTGGTTGGAAAATCTACGATTGCAGATAATCCACGTTTACCAAGAATTTCAATCAAAGGAAATTGTTTGTTAGGATACCTAACTCGTTCGGAATATCTGGCACAAGCACTGTATAAAAGCTCGTCAGGATAAGGATCAGGAAAAAATCCAATCATACTTGTGTCCCGCCTCCCATTACAAATTCGTTTCCTGAGCGAATAAAGCCTGCTTTATTCAAAGCGGTATGAATATTTTTATTGTTTATATTGTCCAGTGAAGTTAAAATCTGCGGTAAAACAGCTTTTTGGGCTTCAATGGACGGCATTTCAGATTTACCGGATTTCTTCAACCAAACTTCTAAATTTAGTAATGATGTTTGTTGTTCATTAATTAGTTCAGATTTTGAATTTTTGTTGGTAAGCTCATCAGATTTGTTGATGTTGTTGTCTTTCTTTAACAGAGGTCTGATTTCTGGAGCAGAAGAAATTTCACCCTCGATTTGCACTGGTTTCAAAGGAACATTAGCATTGGAAGACTCTGAATTTTCCTTGATGTATTTTTCAAGAAACTGAGGATAAGCGTCTTCAAATCTTTCCAAAGCATTTTTCGTTTTGGCTCTCAAAGCTTTGAGTG